>JBOGIN010000652.1:0-1812 GCA_050742275.1 Vicinamibacteraceae bacterium | reverse complement strand
GGAATTGACACCTCCACGGTCGTCATTCGACCACCGGACCCGCTGCCGGGATCAACGCGCACCAGACCATGGAAGGCACGATCGCCGTGGTTCTCGAGGACTACACGCGCATCCAGGGACCCACCCGAGGCATTGAGCAGCACCTTTGCCACGGTGACCCGCGGAACCGCTTCCAGCCACACCGAGCGTGTGAGCCCGGCGTACGGCCAGTAGTCGACGACCCCGGGCGGGAGCGCGTAGGGGTCGCTGACCCGCTCTCCGGTGCCGTCATAACTCGTGAAGCTCGCTCGCCGATAGACGCGCACCGCAATCGTGGCCTCTTCTGCTGAACTCAGTTGCGCGCTCACCGGCAGCGCGAACGCCGTCTGCCCGCCCTCGTGCTTGCCGGCGAACCGTCCATTGACCCAGACGTCGGCGCTGTACGAGGCCGCAAGGAAAGCGAGCCGCACGTGCTTGTGCTGCCATGACGCCGGAATCAGGACCGAGGTTCGGTACCACGCGTAGCCGTCGACGAGGCTGCCCCCCTTGCCGAAGTCCTCTCCGTCATAGCCGGCCCAACCGTCGTTGCCGTGGAGGTCCCACGCCGAGGGCACGGCGATGCTGTCCCACGCGGATTCGTCCATGCCAGGGAGGTTCCAGCCGGAGGCGAGCCCGATGTTCTCAGGGTCGTAGCGAAACCGCCACGCGCGATCGAGCGAGACGTACTGGCGCGTCGACTCCCGTCGAGACCACCCGTCGAAGGAGGGCGTGACCTCGCCATAGGAAAACACGACGTTGGTGCCGTCCACGCTGCGGACGTGCGTTTCGGACGGCTCATGATCCCCGTGCGGATCGCTGACCGCGGTCGAGCTTGCCTGCGCGGTTCGCAGGGTGGCGTCTGCACGCGTGCTGAAAAGTGCCAGCGGCGAGGCGACTATCCCGACCGTGCCGACCGCCAGCGCGCAACGGATGGCTCCGGAGAAGGTTTTCCGCATGGGGCACCAGTCTACGTCATTGTTCCTCGACCGAGCGCTGAACGCGGCGCAGAGAGATGGCGTCAGAAATGCTCGCACCATCACCTCGAAGCTCTTTTCTGCGTTACCGTAGAGGTAACGGGATCGTCGACACAGCCCTGAACACGATGGACTCCGGGGAGGGAGCAGCCATGAGCACGATCATCACCAAGGACGGCACGCGGATCTTCTACAAGGACTGGGGCACCGGGCAGCCGCTGTTCTTTCATCACGGGTGGCCTCTTTCAGCGGACGATTGGGATGCGCAGCTGATGTTCTTTCTCGAGAAGGGATATCGCGTGATCGCCCACGACCGGCGTGGGCACGGGCGCTCGACCCAGACGGTCACGGGCAACGAAATGGACACCTACGCCGCCGACGTCAACGAGCTCGTCGAGCACCTCGATCTGAGAGAAGCCATCCATATCGGCCATTCCACGGGCGGTGGCGAGGTGGCGCGCTATGTGGCGCGTTACGGCAAGGAACGAGTGGCGAAAGCGGTGCTGGTCAGCGCCGTTCCTCCGATCATGGTGAAGTCCGACAAGAACCCCGGCGGGCTCCCGATCGAAGTCTTCGACGAGATTCGTGAGGGCACCGCCAACAATCGAGCGCAGTTCTACCGGGACCTCACGATTCCGTTCTACGGATACAACAGGGCGGGCGTCACCGAGTCTCAGGGCGTGCGAGACAACTGGTGGCGACAAGGGATGATGGGCGGTATCAAAGCCCAGTACGACTGCATCAAGGCATTCTCGGAAACCGATTTCACCGACGACCTGAAGCAGATCGAGGTGCCGACGTTGGTGATGCACGGCGAGGA
>JBOGIN010000651.1:0-3183 GCA_050742275.1 Vicinamibacteraceae bacterium | reverse complement strand
CCGCCTCGCGCCAGCCAGCCACCCCCGTCAGGCGATCCACGAGCCCAGTGAGCTGCTGCGTGGAGAGGAACGAGGGCGTCCCACCGCCGAAATAGACGAAGTTGAGCGTGCGATTCGCGATGGCCGGCAGCGGAGCGTACAACTCCCACTCGCGTGCGAGCGCGTCCAGGTACTCCGTCACGTCCCGCGCGTTCTTGTCCGTGTACACACGGAAGTAACAGAAATGACACCGCTTCCGGCAGAACGGGATGTGCAGGTAGAGGCCGAGCGGCGCACCGGCGGCCGGCGGCGTGCTCAACGCGGGCTTCGCATCCGCCTCGACCGCCTCGTGCGACCACACCGAGAACGGCGGGTAGTTGGCGACGAAGTAGCTCCCGACCTCCGTCTCGTCGACAAGCGCCGTGCGGGTTGACTCGCTCATTTCCTCACTATAGCAAAGGGGTCAGGGATCAGGGGTCCGCAGGTGCAAGGGGTAAGGGGTAAGGGTGGCAGACCCTGCACCTCGAGCCTCTATCCCTATACCCCTTGCCTCCTCAATCTCTTTACCCTGCGCCCTGCCCCTGCCGATCCCTGACCCCTGATACACTCTCTTCGCCCATGTGGCGCGACAGGCGACGGCTAGCGGCCTTCCTGCTGCTCTTCGGCTCGATCTTCGGCTACGAAATCCACCGGCTGTTCTTCGTTCAGCACGGGACGCCTCGTGTCTTGCCGGTCCGCGGACACACGACGCTCGTTGACGACATCGGCGGGCGCCGGGAAGTCGTCCAGACCTTCAGGCTCGACGCCGATGGATTCGACGCCATCACGGTACAGGCGCGTCCCGGACGTCAGCGCCCCAGGGGCGATGTCGTCTTCGAGCTGTACGACGTGGTCTCCGGTCGCGACCGGCTGATCTATCGCCTCACCCACCCCGCGGAGAAGGTTGCCGCCGAGCGATCGTTCCGCCTCGGCTTCCCGTCCATCGTGCCCTCGCGTGGGCGGTATTTCCGCCTTCGCGTGCGCGCGCCGACCACGCCGGCGGAGCACGCCATCGCTCTCGTGGCCAACCTGACGGACGACTACGACGCCGGCCAGCTGTCCGTCGACGGCCGCGAGAGATGGGGCGACCTCGTGTTCGAAACCTCGGCGCGTTATGCCAGCACGTGGTGGCTCGTCGACCAGATCATGCCGGTCGGCCCCTGGTGGCTTCGTACCTGGTGGTTTGCCAGCGCGCTCTTTCTCTTCTGGAACGCGGTGCTCGCGTACGTCTGTTTCCTGGCCATCGCTCCTCCGAACGGTGTTCGCCGGTCGAAGGCGAGCCACCTCCATCTCGATCGGGCCGACACCAGGACGAAGGAGACAGCGGCGACGAGGCCCAGCGACGTGAGTGGCGGAGAGTATCCACGGACAAAGCCCCTCGGCTGGTTCGCCGCGCTGCTCATGGCTCTGGTGGCAACTGCAGCCTGGCCGAATGCAAGCGAAAAGGTCATCGATCTGCTCGATCGCTTTCCCGAGGCGCGGAAGGAGACCGAGCTGGACGGGTTACATTCTGCGTTCGACCTCATTTCAGTGACGATTCTCGGCGAGCGCAAGCCGGTGTTACTCGAGCTGCCGCCAAGCGCCGCAACCTGGAGGCTTCGCATACCGCCGGAGGCCACATTCGCCGCCGATATTGGTCTCGCGCCGCACACGTGGACACAGCCCACGGACGGTGTCGTCTTCTTCGTCGAGATCATCGACCAGGGCAAGCGGCGCGAGCTCGCAAGGTGGGAGCTGGCGCCGTTCATCGTCCCCGAGCAGCGCCGCTGGTTTCCCGTGCGACTCGACTTGCGGCGGTGGGCCGGACGAACCGTCGACTTCGTGCTGCGCACCGACCCTGGACGCGCGAGAAACCCCGTGAACGATGCCTGCGTGTGGGGCGCTCCTCGCATCGTCGCGCCGCGCGCGCCGCGCGCGGGCGCGACGCAAGGCGTGTGGCCTCGTCGCTTGCGATACGATAGAGCCTCACACCAGTAGGAGGACGGCGATGCGGCAGGTCACACGACGGGACTTTCAGAAGGCAGCGCTCGCCTTGGGGCTGACGACCGGGATCGGCGGGGTGCGGCTCTCCGCGGCGAACGACCGCGTCCCGGAGCGTGCCGCGCCCGCAGGCGGCTTCCGCGGACCGTTCTGTTTCTTCTCGAAGCACCTTCCTGATCTGGCATGGGGCGAGCTTGGCCGCACCGTCAAGGAGATTGGCTTCGACGGCGTCGATCTCACCGTGCGGCCCGAAGGACACGTGCTGCCGGAGCGGGTCGCCACGGACCTGCCGCGCGCGCTCGAGGCCATCAGGGCCGCGGGCGCAGAGGTGCCGATGATCACCACCGCCCTGCTCTCGGCCGAGGATCCCGCAGCCACGCCCACCTTCGACGCAGCGAGCAAGGGCGGCGTGCGCCTTCTCAAGCCTGGGTACTACAAATACGAGCTGAAACATGTGACGCGCGAGCTGGAGGACGCAGGTCGCCAGCTTTCATCGCTCGCCGACCTCGGCCGCCGCTACGGCATCGTCGTTGGCTATCACACGCATGCCGGCTACATCGGCGGGCCGACGCTCGACTTCCTTCCGGAGATCGAGAAGCTCGACCCGGACGTCGTTGGTGTCTACTTCGACGTACGGCATGCGGTGATCGAGGGAGGCGGCATCGGATGGCAGCTGGCTGCCGCCCTCTCCATGCCGCGGCTGCGGATGATTGCGGTCAAGGACTGCGTCTGGACGAAAGACGAGGAGGGGCGATGGCGTGACGGGCACTGTCCCCTCGGACAAGGCATGGTGGATTGGCCTGCCTTCTGCCGGATGCTCGCGCACGCGGACTACCAGGGACCCATCTCCCTACACTTCGAGTACGAGGTGGGTGGCGCGACGCCTGCATCCCGTCGCGACGGGATGATCGAGGCCGCTCGCCGCGATCTGGCGTTCGTGAAAACGCAGATGGAGGAGGCGTATCGAGGATGAGCGTGACGCAGACACGACGAGAGTTCCTTGGATCGACGTTGGCTGCCGCCGGCGTTGCGCTGGCGCCTGCCTGCCTGCGCGGCGCGGCAGGCAAGCCCTCGGATCTTCGAGTCGAGGACGTTCAGTTCGAATACCAGGACTATCTCTATCGCACACCCCTCAAGTTCGGTGGGACGGCAACCGATCGAATCACGATTCTCGACGTGCTGTGC
>JBOGIN010000650.1:0-2550 GCA_050742275.1 Vicinamibacteraceae bacterium | reverse complement strand
GTGGTAAAGGGCGTGATTCGGCTCCTTCGCATCACGAAGCCGTCAGCGACAACGTGTCGCATCCAGTACGTTCGCTCGGCACGCATCCCCGCCACGTAGAAGCTCTGGCTCTTGCCCGCGGCGCAGTCCTTGGGGCTCGTGCGCGTCCAGGAGAAGCTGGCCCGCTCTGCGAACTCCACGAACACGCGCTGTCCCTCGCTGCACGGCGGAGCACTGTAGAGCGCCACCAGCGGATGCCTCGTCGTCGTCACGACGGCCTGCGAGCTCGCGACGCGTGACACAATCGTAAATGGTGCGACCCTCTCGATCCGTGCGAGAGCCGTGCGGACCACCACTCTGATTGCGAAAGCGCCTTCCTCGAGCGGCGTCCAGGAAAAGCTGTTGACGTTCTGGAAGTCTCTGACGATGACGTAGTCGCCGGTCTCGTGAGCGACGCTGAACTGATACGTGACGGCCGCCTGCGGTGTCGCGCTGGCCGTCCAGACGATTGTGGTCCCCACCGGTTGGTGCGAGGACAGGCTGGGGCTGAGACGGAGGCTATCGGCGCGCGGCTGCCCTGCGACGATCGGCGACACGAGCGCGACGGCAACCAACAGCCGCGCCAAGCGGCCCACGCCGGCAGCACCGGTGCGGCACGAAGTGCGGACAAGTAAGCACGAGCCTGCCCGCCAGGCCCACCGGCACTGCCACCAGGGCATCACGTCCTTCCTTTCGATGATTAGCGCGCCGCTGTCCGTGCGCTGAACGGCTTCGCGAGCTCAATCAGGATCGTCTGCAACCGCACGTCCTCACGCTTCGCGCCCCGTCCTTGATCCACGCCCATCGTTCCGGCCAAGTAGCGACCATCCGGGCTGAAGTCTGAAGCGGCCACGAGGACGCGGTTCCCCAGATATTCCACCGCGTCGGGATCGTTGAAGCGCGTGAGCCTGTCGACACGTGTGCCGCTCGCATCTGTCAAGTAGTACTCGCGTTGCACGGGTTGCGTGAACCAGTCACCACGCGTGCGATCGAATCTATACCGTGAATCTCGGTTCGACATATAGACGATCCGTCCATTGGGCGCCACCGATCCATCCTCGTCCCACGAGCCCGGCGAGTTGGTCAGGTTCACGAAGCGTCCCGACGCTGGCTGCAGCACGTACTGATCCATCCCATATTCGTGTTGGCCATCCAGATTACCGCCGACCAAGAGCCGGTGCGAGTCGATGAAGCCCATCGCGGTGACGTAGTTCCCTTTCACCGGTGTAAAGAGCACGCGCTCGTCGCGAAGGCGTGGACGCCCGCCCTCGACGATGAGCTCGGCGGTCTTGAGCCGCCACTTGCCCCAGTTGTGGTGGCCGCCCTCCGCATAGCGCTCCGTCCAGACGAACGTTCGGCCGTCCAGCCCGAACACCGGGTTGACCGTCGCGAACGACGGCACGCGGTCAGCCAGTCTCCGCTTGATTGGGATGTCGGTGAGCTGCCAGAAGTGACGCCCTTTCAGGTCCGTGGCATAAAAGTTCGAGTACAAGCCGACACCCGGGTCGCCGAGACGTTTCAACAAGCGACCGAAGTGGCGGGACGTCTCGGAAACGAACACCACGAATCGCCCCGATGGGTCGAAGCGGGCGTTCCCGTTGTGCCGCTGGTTGATCCCGTCGTGGCCATCTGTAAGGCTGGCGACGATCTCTCCGTGCAGATCGCAAATGAACACGTCCGCAAAGCCATCCCTTCCATAGCGGTCGAAGACCACCAGCTTCCCATCTGGCGAGAAGCGCGGCCTGGCCCCCGACTCCTGAAGGATCCTGATCGATTTGATGTGCGGCGATTTCGGAAAGACTTGCGCGTTTACCGCAGACGTCCAGGCCCGCCGCCTGCGATCCTGGCTGGCCGAGCTCGGGCATCGCTGCGCGGCACCCGCCAGCAGGAGAAGGAGCAAGCTTCGTCGGTCGAGCCAGCCGGTCTCCATATTGCCCTTAGCATGATCAGTCTAAACTCAAATACCGTTCACTGGACGTAGCGCGGGGCCTTTAGAGCGTGTGAATAGATTCGTGGGGTCCGCCTTTAGGCGGACCTACATGGCCGATAGGGCCCGAACTCGCTCTCAATGAGCCGCCTAAAGGCGGCCCCTACTTGAATTCTTCACAGGCTCTTTAGGCCCCGCGACGCGTGGGCGGAAGCCCGCGCGCTACGTATGAAAACGCTCAAGCAAAGCATTGAGTCTAACCCCGCGCTCACTCAAGCTCACTTGCATAACCTGCTATGTGTGCCAACGAGGATGTCGCTCGTATAATCTCGAGGTGTTCTCTACGATTCGCTCTTGCACGATCTCGCGTCTGCTGGCAGCCTTCCTGTTCCTGCTCGCAGCTAGCCCGTCCGCCTTCGCGCAGCCAGCTCCTGCATCCGCCGCCACGAGTCGATCGGCATCGCCCTCGTCGCAGGGCGCCGCGCGAAGCGTGGCACAAATCAGCCAAGACTTCGGAAAGCTGGTCTCAGCGATCTCACCCAGCGTGGTGCAGGTGCTCGCGACCGGCTACGGCAGCGCGCCGGAGGGCGGGGGCGCCGTTGGCG
>JBOGIN010000649.1:0-5151 GCA_050742275.1 Vicinamibacteraceae bacterium | reverse complement strand
GGCTCTCTGGCGGACTCTGGTACGGATGCCCGAGTGCAGGAGCCGCGCCATCCGCCTGAGTCCGGGATGGCTCGCAATCCCAACAAGCCGTCCTGGCAACTGTGTTGCACCGCCGGCGGTATGCCATCAGAGCGTCCGCTCCTCCTCGTCACCGGAAGCAGCGGCCGAATCGGATCGGCCGTCCTCGAGCGCTTCGCGCCCACCTATCAAGTGGTAGGCATAGACCGAGTGGACCCTCCCGAAGCTGTGCCTGAAGCCGACTATCGGATCGTGGATTTGACCTCGGATGAGCGTGTTGCTTCGGCGCTGACGCAAATCAGAGCTGGTCACGGCTCCCATATCGCCTCGGTCGTTCACCTGGCCGCCTATTACGACTTTTCCGGCGAGCCGAGCCCGAAGTACGAGCAGGTCACGGTGCGGGGCACTGAACGTCTGCTTCGTGCGTTGCACCCGTTCGAGGTTGAGCAGTTCGTGTTCTCGAGCAGCATGCTCGTCCATGCTCCAACGGAGCCGGGGCGACTGATCACCGAGGACTCGCCGCTGGTGCCACGCTGGCCGTACCCGGAGTCGAAGATGAGCACCGAGACGATCGTCCGCGCCCAGCACGACCGGATGCCCTTCGCGCTCCTGCGCATCGCGGGTGTCTACGACGACGAGTGTCACTCGATTCCGCTGGCCAACCAGATACAACGCATTGACGAGCGGCGCGTCACCGGCAAGGTCTTCCCCGGCCACGCGGCCCACGGCCAAGCATTCCTGCACGTCGACGACCTCGTCGACGCCCTCGCACGTGTCGTCGAACGCCGGGCCACGCTGCCGGACGACCTGGTGCTCCTCCTCGGCGAACCGGAGACCCTGAGCTACGACGAGCTGCAGCACACGCTCGGCCGGTTGATTCACGGCGAGGAGTGGACGACACGCGAGATACCGAAGAGCGTGGCCAAGGCTGGGGCCTGGACGAAGGAGATCATCCCCGGAGAGGATCCCTTCATCAAGCCCTGGATGATTGACTTTGCCGACGACCACTATGCGCTCGACGTGTCACGCGCGCGGGCGCTGCTCGACTGGGAGCCCAGGCGCTCGCTCCGGGAGACGCTGCCGACCATGGTCGCGAAGCTGAAGGAGAACGCGGACAGCTGGTATCGCGAGAATGGGCTGAAATCGTGACTCGTGGCGCCAATGGGGAGGAGACGACGATCGCATGTGGAAGCGATGGCTCGACCGCTGGCCCGCCTGGCGGCAGATCTGCGAGGCACTCGACGGCACCGGCGAAGAAGCGATGAGCCCGCGGACGCGCGCGCTTCGCCCGCGGAACGACGGCGCACGAGCAGCACGCTCCGTCTGTCCCTATTGCGGCGTCGGCTGCGGCCAACTGATCTTCCATCGCTCCGGACGCCTCATCAATGTCGAGGGAGATCCCGCCTCGCCGATCTCTGCCGGTCACCTCTGCCCCAAAGGCGCCGCAACGCACCAGTTGCTCACGCACGCCGGTCGTCTTACGACGGTGAAGTACCGTGCGCCGTACGCCAAAGCGTGGCGTCATATTCCACTCGAGCAGGCCATGGACATGATCGCTGATCGCGTCTGGCAGTCGCGCAACCGCACCTTCATCGAGGAGCAGAACGGCGACCTGGTGATGCAGTGCGCCGGCGTTGCCCACATGGGAGGCGCAACACTCGACCACGAAGAGAACTACCTGATCAAGAAGCTCTTCACCGCCGGCCTCGGCATGACCCCCCTGACCAACCAGGCGCGGATATGACCCAGCTCGACGGTGCCCGGTCTGGGCACCTCGTTTGACCGTGGGGGCGCAACCACCGCCCAGCAGGACCTCGCCCTGGCGAACGCGATCCTGATTATGGGATCGTCGATGGCGGAACAACACCCGGTCGGCTTTCGGTTCGTGGTTGCCGCCCGCGAGCGAGGCGGGACCGTCATTCACGTCGATCCACGTTTTACGCGCACCTCCGCCATGGCCGATCTGTGGGCGCCGATCCGTGCGGGCACCGACATCATCTTTCTTGGCGCCCTGATTAAGTACGCCCTCGACCACGAGAGGTGGTTCCGCGACTACGTCGTCCACTACACGAATGCGGCGACGATCCTGCGCGAGGACGTCCGTGATGTGGAAGACCTCGACGGGCTGTTCTCTGGCTGGAGGGCCGACTCGCGCGAGTACGATCCGCCGAGCTGGCTCTATCGAGGCGCGCCGCAGAGCGAGCTGGGGCGAGTCTGGCGGCACCACGCCAGCGAAGCGGGGGGACACGCCAAGGACCGCGGCGGCGAGGCGGGTGAGCTGGGCAAGTTCGAGCGGGACGAGACGCTGCAGCACCCGCACTGCGTGTTCCAGTTCCTGAAGCGCCACTATGCGCGCTACACGCCAGCGCTCGTCGAAGAGACCTGCGGCATACCGCAGGCCACGTTCCTGAGGATTGCGGAGACGTTCACATCGGCTTCGGGTCCCGACAGGACCGGAGCCATCTGTTATGCGGTCGGCTGGACGCAGCACTCGACCGGTGCGCAGACCATTCGCGCCGCGGCCGTGCTTCAGCTCCTACTCGGCAACATCGGGCGCCCAGGCGGCAGCATCCTCGCGTTGCGAGGCCACGCGTCGATCCAGGGCTGATTGCGCCAGGCGTTCACCCGGTCGGAGCGCCGTTGCCCCCTGGTCGTGCGCTGCCGGAAGCCAGCGTGGAGACGGGCTACAACGGCTTGCCGCTCGTCAAGCACCCGCGTGGATCTGGTCGATTCCCGCGTACTTCTTCGTCGGCGGGACGGGTGGCGGGGCCGCGCTGATTGCGACGGCGGCGGCGGCCGCAAAGCACGATGCGTCCACGCTGGCGCGTGATGCACGCGTCCTCGCGGCCGTGGGAGGCGTGCCGTCGCCGCCCTTGCTGGTCTACGACCTCGGCCGTCCTGCCCGCTTCCTCAACATGCTGCGCGTGATCAAGCCGCAGAGCCCCATGTCCGTTGGCGTGTGGACGCTGGTCGCGTTCTCGGCGACAACCGATGCCTCGCTCGCCGCGAATTACCTGGCGGCACGCCCTCGCGTGCCGCCCATGATTCGACGTGCTGCGGGAGCCGCCGGCCGCGTCGCGGCGCTGCTCTCGGCGGCGGTCGGGACGGTCCTTTCAACGTACAGCGGCGTCCTGATCGGCGTCAGCGCGATTCCCGTCTGGGCGCGAAACATCCATCTCCTGCCGTTCCACTTCGGCATGTCCGGGGCTCGCCTCCGCCGCAGCGATCCTCGAGCTGAAGCATGATCATGCGGGATTGCACCGCACGGGCACCGCAACCGCCGCCGCCGAGACGTTCGTCGGCGCCGCCATCGAAGCGCGATCGGCTCGTGCGTTCGAGCCGCTCAAGCACGGTCGCAGCGGGGGGCTGATCCGCCTCGGCGGCCTGCTGTCCGGTCCCGTTCCACTCGTGTTGCGGGCATTTGGCGGACGCCGTCGTGCGGTGCGAGCCGCTGCGGCTGTCAGTCTGCTCGCAGGATCGATGCTGACGCGTGTCGGCTGGTCGGCCGAGCGCGCGGCGACGGCGCACGAGGACTTGACGCCCGACCGCAGAGCCCCGCATCGATGCTTATTCGGGCACTGTGCTCATGCATCGATGTTGTGACTCTTCGATGCAGCGAGCACCGCTGCAATGAGTTGTTCGGGATCTACCGGCTTTGCGAGGTGCCAGCCATAGCCAGCGTCGAGCGCTCTGTGGCGGTCTTGGGCCGCGGCGTACGCGGTAACCGCGATTGCGGGAACACGGCCTCCTTGGTCGGGCGCAAGCGCCCGGATGGCTTGGATGAGCGCATAGCCGTCCTGGTAGGGCCTGCCGATGTCCGCCAGGACGATATCGATGCGGCGTTCCGCCAGCACGTTGAGGGCCTCGCCGGCGGACGCGACGGCCGTCACGTCGGCACCCTGCATCTGAAGGAGGATCTGCAGCAGGTCGCGCGCCTCCGGTTCGTCATCCACGACCAACGCATGCAGACCGGTCAGCGCTGTCCCCGCCGCGGGCTCTCCACGGGCGATCGTTGGGATGTGGCCACGGACGGCCCGTACCGGCAGCCTCACGGTGAACGTGGCGCCCTTTCCCTCACCGGCGCTGGCCGCGGCGACGGACCCGCCGTGCGCTTCCGCGAGAAGCCGCACGAGCGTGAGGCCGAGCCCCAGGCCTACGTGCTTGCGCGAGACCGCAGTGTCAGCCTGCCGAAAACGCTCGAAGACGTGGGGCAGGAAGTCGCTCGGAATCCCCTGTCCGGTGTCTTCAACGATGATCTCGGCGTCCGACTCGGTCTGCCGGAGCGCGATGGAGACCCGACCGCCCTTGGGCGTGAACTTCAGGGCGTTCGACAGCAGGTTCCACAGCACCTGCCGTAACCGATCGGCATCACCGGTCACCATGATCTCCGTATCGGGGGCGACGCCGAGTTGGATCGTCAAGCCCTTCGCCGCGGCGGTTGGTCGAACCGACTCCACCGCACCAGACACGACGCTCGTCAGCTCGACCGCCTCGGACTTCATCTGAAGCTTCCCTGAGACGATTCGGGAGACGTCGAGGAGGTCCTCGACCACTCGCGCCTGCGCCTTGGCGCTGCGCTCGATCGATGCGAGCGCACGGCGCTCCGTCTCGCCGGGTAGCACCGTTGACCGTAGCAGGTGGGCCCATCCGAGCATGACATTGAGCGGGGTCCGCAGCTCATGGGACAGCGTGGCGAGAAACTCGTCCTTGAGGCGGTTGGCGCGTTGCGCATCCCTGTAGAGCCTGGCATTGTCGAGGGCCAGAGCGGCCCACGAGGCGATGCCTGTGGCAAGCTCCTCATGGCGCCCCAAGAAGACGCCGGGTCGTGAGTGGCCGAAGAAGAGACCGCCCAGGGCGCCGCCCGACCGCGAGATGACCGGCACGGCGAGGTAACTACGCACGGGTACGTGGCCTGGGGGAATGCCCTGATACGGGCTGTTCTGTGCGTACCGTGCGTCGGTGGTCACGTCGTCGATGCGTACTGGGCCTTCACCGCGAAACGTTGGCTCGAACAATGACGTGGCGCGAGGCCGCGGGAAGCCGGCGAAGGCCTCTTTCGGCGCGCCCGACCGCGTGTGGAGGAGGTATGCCCCTCCTGATGCATCGGTGACGTTGTGGAAGAACGCGCCGAAC
>JBOGIN010000648.1:0-3210 GCA_050742275.1 Vicinamibacteraceae bacterium | reverse complement strand
CGGTCAATGCCGATGCCCAGCAGTAGCGCCGCGACGTTCACGCAGGCAACGGCGAGCAGCAGCCAGGATGCCCGCCAGCAGGATCATGAGCGGCGTCCTCACCAGGCGCGTATCGTCGCGCAACCGGGGAACGATGTTCGCCCCGTGGATGAGCGGCCGGCCCGTGTGTTTCTCCGAGAGTGAGACGCCGACGCCGTCGCGCAGCCGCGCGATCACCCTGAACGAATGGTTGTCACGCTGTGTTTCGTCGGGTGCGCGGCTGACAGGAATCCAGATCGATGTGTTCCGCCGAAGATTCCCTTGCGCCACGACGGTCGTGTAGCCCTCGAGCTGGAAATGCGCGGGCAGGACGCCCACGATCGTGCGCACGCCGCCTTCAAGACGCAGCGCATGGCCGATCACGTCTGGGGCACCGCCGAACCGACTCTGCCAGAAAGCGTGTGAGATCAATGCGGTCGCGAGTGCGCCGGACCGCTCGTCCTCGAGCGTGAACGACCGGCCGAGCACCGGCGCCGCGCCGAGCAGTGCGAACAGCTCGTGCGTCGCCCGGCCGACGGTGATTCGCTCGGCTCCTTCGTCACCGAACAGCGTGCTCGCCAGACTGCCGACGAGAGCGGTCTGCACGAACGACGTCTGCCGCTCCTGCCAGTCGAAGTACTCCGGCAGCGAGAAGCTCGCGCGATCCCAGCTCGCGTGCAGGCTCGGATGACCGCGCCAGGCGGGGATCGTTGGGTACACCGTCACCACACGGCCCGGGTCAGGGTAGGGCAGTGGACGCAGCAGCACCGCATCCACCACACTGAACATCGCCACGCTGGAACCGATGCCGAGTGCGCACGTCACGAGGGCGAGCAGATGCGGAGCCGGTCTGCGCCTCGCCGACCGCAGCGCGAAACATGCGTCCTGGAGTAAGTGATCCAACACCACGCCTCGTTGTCGTCCCTGGATGTACGGCGGCGGACGGTTGCGCCGTGAGGATCGGCGCGATCTGCCCCGCCCTCGATGGGCCTGTCCACCCTGTCCACGCCGACCCGTCCGACCTGCGGCTGTCGTGCCCGGCACCCGCGCGCCCCGTTCAAGAACCGTATCAGCGCGCACGCTCCACGCGTCACGCCTGCGGACACCCCACGCCAGTCGCAACACGCCTGCAAGCTCACGCAGTATGAGCTGCAATCGCGCATGCAGGCCGGCGTCTCGCAGCTCCTTCTGCCGTGTCTCGAAAACCTCGAGCAACGCCGGACCCACCCGCGCACGATCCTCGCGCGGCAATAGCCGTAGAGCGGCCCCGTACGATGCACGTCCTAGTCCTAGTGTCAGTAGCGTCCGGTTATAAGTCGAAGAGTAGCAGCTGGTTACGGTCTATGTCCATTGTCGGAGTGTAGGTCATGTTCGTAAGTGCTTGTGAAATCGCAACTTTCTCGAACAGGGTGACACTGAGCAACTGTAGCAGAGTGTAGAGGCTGTGGTCGATGCCGAGTCGCTTCTTGAGGATGGCCACCAGCACGTACACCGAGATGGCGATCCAGATTTGCGTCTTCACCGCGTTCGCCGAGGTGCCGTAGAACGCCTTGATGCGCAGATGCTGCTTGATCCATTTGAAGAACAGCTCGACGTCCCAGCGCCAACGGTAGAGCTCCGCAAGGGTGAGGGCTGGCAGATCGAAATGGTTGCTCAGCAGCGTGAT
Organism: Vicinamibacteraceae bacterium; assembly: GCA_050742275.1. Classification (GTDB taxonomy): domain Bacteria; phylum Acidobacteriota; class Vicinamibacteria; order Vicinamibacterales; family Vicinamibacteraceae; genus WHTT01. The sequence goes on along the minus strand of JBOGIN010000648.1, from coordinate 1,526 downwards.
CTTCTTGCCGTCCTCGGGATCGTGGAACCGCACGCGACGCAGCGGATCCGGATACAGCTCGGCCGAGGCGCGGTACGGTGAGCAGGATCGTCTGATCGCAGAAGACACCCGTGGAGCGATCGACGTCGCCCGAGTACCGCCGGTGAAATTTCAAGTTCTTCTTGGCGCGAACAACGAAACGGGCGGCGGACTGGGTGAGGAAGTACAGCCGGGCGAAATCCACATAGCCCCGATCGAGCACGTACCAGGCCCCGGCCTCCGGCATGAGGATGTCCAGCACCTGAACGTCGTGCACGGCAGCTTCGGTGATGTGCAGGAAGGAGGGGATGCTGCCCCGCAGATCCAGCAGCGTGTGCAGCTTGATCCCAGCCTTGGTCGTGCGGAAGCGCGCCCATGGGAACATGGACAAGCACAGGTCGATGGTCGTGGAGTCGAGGGCGTACACGGTCTCCTCGAGCTCCACATCGAGCGCGTCGCCGGCATACAGGCGCCGGGCCTCGTCGATCAGCACGTGAGCGAAGTCGGCGAAGATGCGCCAGTCGCGCCGCTCGTTCGCATCGGCCAGGGTGCTGCGAGCGACCCGGCTGCGGATGCCCATGTGGTAGAGCTTCTCGGGCATCGCTCCGAGGCAGACTTCGATGTCGCGCAGGCTCTCTCGGTAGGTCAGCTGGGCGAAGGCCATGCAGAGATACTGGTCCCAGCAGGAGAAGCTGCGAAGACGAGCGTTGCCCCGATAACGCTCCACACACCGGGTGAACGCCTTGTGCGGTGCGAGGCTCATGAGCTGCGCGAAAACCGTGTGTCCCTGATTCATCATCCACTCCGCTGCGAGAGGCCGCAGCAGACTGGACGAGACGGGGACCACGTTCAAATCGTTCCCGCGCGATCAGGCGCATAACCTGTTGGTGTTCAGCTCGTTGCATGCTTATTGAGAACGCTCAACCGGACACTACTGGCCTAGTGTATCCAATAGCCGGAACACCCTCACGCCTTCCTCGGCACGACGCGGGACGCCGCAGCCCGGCCCGTCACGATGCCTTGCCGGGCCGCTTCTTTCACCAACCCCGCGAGCCGCAGCGTCTCGGCCTCGAGCACCCGCTCGCCAAACGCGGTCAGCCGATAATAGCGACGGCGCTCGTCCGTTTCGCCTGTCGGCGGCTCAACTTCATCCAGCAACCCACGCTCCTCCAATCGCACCATCGCGAGATACAACGACCCAGAGCTCGGCTTCGTCCCTCCGGCCGTGATCTCATCAATCCGCTTGATGATCGCCCAGCCGTGCGCCTCACCGCGCGCCAACGCGAGCAACACCAGATAGGTCAGATGCGGCAACGGCAGCAGGCTGCGCGGCTCCGGCGTCTTCATTGACTCCCCTCCATTCAGATCGATCTAAACTAAATCTAGATACACGCGGAGGACCGCGCCAGGCTCTCGTGCGCGGGCTGGCGGCGGGGCCGGGCGGCCTCTCGACGTCCGTCACCGACGCGCCCTGTGTCGCGAAAACCACACCGACCGAAACGACCACA
>JBOGIN010000647.1:0-2438 GCA_050742275.1 Vicinamibacteraceae bacterium | reverse complement strand
TGTTTTCCCCTTGCCGTAAGTCTGCGGGCCGGGCTGACGGTCGGGCGCGGTGGCCCTACCATTGGACGAGAGGTAGCCGTGCGGGACATCGCGTTTACGGTCCATATTTTCCGCGAGAGAGATGTCTACGTCGCGCATGTGCCGCAACTCGACGTGTCGAGTTGCGGCGAGACGACGGATGCCGCTCGCCAGAACATCCGAGATGCTGTGCGCGGGTTCTTGGAGACCTCTGAGGAGATGGGCAGGCTGGCGGAGATCCTCGAAGAAGCGGGATACGAGCGCGAGGGCGGTGCGTGGCGGGCGCCGGAGTTTGTTGCCCTCGATCGTCTGTCGGTCGGCCTCGGCTAGGCGTCCGGGGGCGAAGGCCTTTGCGCTCGTAAGTTGTTGACTACATGAGGCAGAACGCTGGTGAGCCACATTTGCGCGAGTTGGAGCCAGGTGGACGGGTGGCCGCCGGCAGTTTGAGCGGCTTTGGCGCGCTGCCTATTGGCGCCCCTCCCTGCCCGAGCCACCGGCCGGATATGCTATATTCGTTTGGTATATCTCACCGGGAGGTGCGTCATGGAAACGGCGAAGGTCTTCTGGTCGGGTCGGTCGCAGGCGGTGAGACTGCCGCGTGCCTTTCGCGTCGATGGGCGGGAAGTCCGGATCCGGCGGCGTGGCCGGGCCATCGTGCTGGAACCGGTGCCCGACTCATGGGAATGGCTCGATGCCATCGCGGGTGAGCTCGATGACGACTTCGTGTCCGCCGTGCGCGAGCAGCCGGAACCGATGGAGCGGCCGGAACTGGATACGGTGTTTCGCTGATGCGGTATCTCCTCGACGCAAACGCCGTCATCGCCTTGCTCAACGACACGACATCTCCGATGGCCCGCCGCGTTCGGCGGCATGCACCACGCGACATCGGGATCTCTGCGGTCGTCATCCACGAGCTGTACTACGGCGCATTCAAGAGTCAGCGGGTCGAGAAGAACGTGGCGCGGGTGGACGCACTCCAATTGCCGGTGCTGGAGTTCGAAAGGGAGGACGCGCGGCAGGCCGGCGAGCTTCGCGCGCACCTCGCATCGAAGGGGACGCCAATTGGTCCCTACGATGTACTGATCGCCGGCCAAGCTAAGGCCCGCAAGTTGACACTCGTCACGCACAACACGACGGAGTTCCAGCGCGTGCCGGGCCTGAAGGTCGAGGATTGGAAGGGAGCGACATCGTCGCTGCCACCGGCGTCCAGGCCTCGGAAGCCGTGGGGCAAGCCTCGCTCAGAGTAACAGGCGACCTTTTGCCGCCGCGCTTCGTACACGGACGGCCGTAAAGCCATCTGCATCAGTAGGGATGCTGGTGAGGGAAAAGGGAATCGAACCATGACGCCGTACTTTGGACGAGCCGAGGTGCGTAGATCGTGAGCTGAACAGCTGTCGCAGCTTCACGTGGCGACGACTGGCCGGATCGGGCCGGCGTTGGATGAGGGCGCCTCGTTATATGGTGGAGTGACAGGCAAAGAGACTGCTCGTCGCGAAGCAGGACCGCTTGGCACAAGGTCCGAGCGGAAGAATCGTCCGCTGCAATGACCCACGTACGGTTCATCTCTGTGGGGGATCAGCGTAGCGCGGAGCGCGTGACTGGTATGACGAGAGACGATGCGCTCATTCGGCGGATCACGGTGAATCCGGCAATCTTCGGTGGGAAACCCATCGTTCGGGGCAGGCGCTTGGCCGTCGAGCACGTCCTTGGCATGTTGGCGGCCGGCGACACCGTGGACACACTGCTCGCCGCCTACCCGTGGCTCCAAGCGGATGATATTCGGGCATGCTTGTTGTACGCTCGCCGCCTCGTTGGGCACGAGCGCGTCGAACCGCCGCTGTCTAAACCTGCCACCTGACGCCGGGGGCTGGTCGGGTGCCTTCTGCCAGCGGGGCACGTGGTGTCCGTCCCCTTTGCCATGGGCCGGATACCAGCGGAGGGCGGTGAATGGCGGGCGCCAACCTTCGTTGCCTCGACTGTGTTGGCGGCGGCCTGTGCGATAGGATACAGGCCTATGACGGAGCGCCTACGGGATCTCCTTCGTCAAGCATTTGCACTGTCAGAGAACGAGCGTGCAACGCTGGCCGGATTGCTGATCGAGAGCCTCGAGCCACCGCCAGAGGCTGACGTCGAAGAGGCGTGGGCAGAAGAGGCGGAACGACGCTGGCGCGAGATCGAGTCGGGCGCGGTGCGGACGATTCCCTGGGAAGAAGTCCGGGCGAAACTGTTTCGCCGCGGTTGATGCGCGTTCGTTTTTCATCCGGAGGCCAGGGCTGATTGGGGCCGGGACCCAAGGGCCGGAGAGCTGGGACGGGCGCCTGAAAATGGTAATGCAGTAGGAAAACAGGTCGGCAGAAAGGCCGAAATCTCTTGGGAATAGCGAGGAATGCGGGCGGGCTCATAACCCAAAGGTCGCGGGT
>JBOGIN010000646.1:0-2448 GCA_050742275.1 Vicinamibacteraceae bacterium | reverse complement strand
GGGGCACGGGCCGGTCTGAGACCGCGCCGTGCGACGTAAAGAGGGCTGTGTGGGCTGAGCCCACACGACCGTCAGCCAGGGTCAGTTGACCGTGGCGATGATATGGCTAGCGGCCTGATCGAGGCTGAATCGAGCGTCCTGCCAGGGCGTGCGTTGACTGATCCGCCCGCTCGAGAGCCTTGTCGAGTGCCTCGACGGCCTTCTCGGGATGCGCGGGCAGCAGGTCACGTGCGCTTTGAAAGCGGAGCATCAACCCCTGAAAACTCTGCAGCAGCGTGTCGTGCAGCTCCCGCGCGATGCGCGTCCGCTCGTTAACGCGTTCATCCAGGCGGAGGTTGAAGATGCGTGCGGTCCGCCGAAGACGGAACTGATGCAACGCCCAGCACAGAGCGATAACCATGATCACGGACGCCGCAAGGAACCACGGCGTCTGATAGTAGGCGGTGGCGTCGGTGATCCGCCCTTCGATGAGTCCGTGCGTCGTCTGAGCGGACGCCGTCTCACAGAGTCCACAGACTAGGAACAGGAGTGCCCCAATCATCGACACATTGAGGCGACGAATCACTCCCGTAGTGTCGCATGGTTCCGGCGCGAGCGGATGAAGATGAAATGACGCTGCGCCGGTGGGTCGCTACCCGCGATGTCCGGCGCCCTCGTCGGCAATGTCGCTTACGTTGTCCGAGTCGAGACTTTCTGATCGGGCCCCACTCATCGTCGTGACTGATCCGTCGCCTACCGTTCTTGGACCTGGTCTCCAGCAGGGTCCGTGGCAAAAAGGCCATTGATCTCGGCGTACGGCACTAGGTTCGCCGGTCCAGCGAAGCTGCCCTTCGAGCTCAACGTCTGTGCGGCGCGCATGAAGCCAGTCCACGCCGCCAGGGCCAACGCACCGCCCACGCTGATCCGTCGCACGCCGAGCGCCGCGATCTCTTCGACACTCAGGCCAATGTCCCGAACCACGAGGAGGTTGAGGGGCTTAGGCGCAACCGCCTCGACGAGCGCTTTGATTTCTGCGGGGTTCTGTGGGCCCGGGGCGAAGAGCACGTCAGCTCCCGCTGCGGCGTACGCCTGCAGACGTTGGACCGATTCGCGGAAGGCATCGCGATGGCCGACGTGGTAACACTCGGCTCTCGCGGTCAGCAGCACGTCATCTCCGGATCGATCGATCGCCTGTCGCGCGGCGCGGACGCGCCCGACCGCGATTGACCGTTCGTACAGTGGCGACGTCGGATCACCGGTGGCGTCCTCGATCGACAGGCCGGCAACGCCCGTTGCGACGCAATGTGCCACGCTCTCGGCCACATCCTCTGGCTCCCGTCCATATCCGGACATGAAGTCCGCGCTCACGGGAAGATCGACTGCAGCCGTGATGCTCGCGATGTAGCCAAGGCTCCGATCGCGACTGATGACGACATCGTCGCCTGAGTCGGGAAGCCCCAGCGAGAACGCAAACCCGGCGCTCGTCGTCGCCAGGGCCGGGAATCGCAGGTGCTGAAGGTACCGCGCGGAGCCAGCGTCCCACGGATTCGGAATCACGAAACATCCTCGCTCATGGAGCGCGCGAAAGGTTTTGCGCCTGGCGGCCAACGCGGCTTGGGACGTCGCGCCATGCGTGCCTGCAACGAGACTGGGCGCGGACGTTGATGGTGTAGACAAGCTCATGGTGATGCTCCATTCGTGGCTCTTCTCCTGCCACACCGCTGACGAGCGTTGAGTGCCGGCGGCTGCAACTGCTTTCCACTGTCGCCACTACAGACCGCGTCCGCCGCTGTTCTGTGACACGACTGGTTGCCATTCTCCTTCTCCACGGATGACTCCATCCGTGGCGGCGCATGCCGCGACGTTCGCGATTCTCGAGCCGAACGGCGCAATGTCGATTCTGCCAATATGGTCGACGCCCTGACCGACGTGGCCGGGCCGCCGGACCACGGTTACAACATAGGGCGACGTGCGGTCGAAGCGCACGAACCGGTAGTCGCCATACTGCTGCACGATTTCGAAGCCCGCCGACAGAAACAACAACTCGAGCTCGGCTGGAAGTAGATGTGGTTGGCGAAGTCGGTAACGAGGCGCTCGGCGAGCGCGCGTTGGTCGAACCGGTCGTAGAGCAGGCGGACGTCGGCGCGCTACAGGTGCGGTTCGTAGGTGGTGGCGGTGCACCGCAGCAACCGTGCTTCTTCCCCGGCCGTCCCGCGCGTGGCATCGATGTCGAGATCGACGAACGCGCGTGGCCGTACGCGTTGAGCTTCGGCCAGGGTGGCCAGGTCGGGCACGCGGACATCGAGAATAAAGACGCCGCCAGGGCGGACCAGGCGAAACGCGGTGGCCCAGGTGCGCAGCCGATCGTCGAGCGTGAGCAGATGCGACACCGAGCAGCAGGGAATGACGACGGCGTCGAAGGCGTCGCCCGTGCCTGGCCAGTCGCGCATGTCGCCCTCCACGAGTGAC
>JBOGIN010000645.1:0-6004 GCA_050742275.1 Vicinamibacteraceae bacterium | reverse complement strand
TAAGGTTATATCCGTCAACGTTATAGTTCATTGACGCGCTGGGAAGCACGGGAGTCGCATCCGGGACGAGGTGGACCGCGTGCTCGCGCAGTGGCGAAGCGTAGCCTCGAGTGGCATCGTCACTCAGCGGGGATACCGTCCTCGACGAACGTGCCGCAGCCAGTTGAGATGTCGTCGGCGCTGACGACTGATTCGATCCAGCGTGCCTTGGGGAACGTCCAGCTTGTCCACACGTCTCCTCTAGGAGAGCAAGATGACACGGATACTGACACCGTTCATTTAGGCCGTCAAGATGAATGAGCCGGAGTTCAGGCGACGCTCGCGCCCAAAGCAGGGTACGCGCGGCGACAAGACAGCTAGAGTGGAAACGGCAACTGAAAGCTGATGCCCGCCGTCGTGCCATCGTCGAGGCCCGACGACGTCTGCATCAGCGCCCGCGCCTGCACCTCGAGGGAATACATCGACCCGACAGCGTTGGCGAGATTGGCGGGAGAGCCGTTGAATGTTTCGTGCAATCCGTTCAGCAACGCGAGGTAGCTGGCATTGAACTGCTGCGACAGAATATGCGCACGCGATGCCGGCGGCAACTTGGCGATGTTGGGATCGTCCATCATCGGATACACGCCGTCGGGGTCGAACGGAACCTTGTCTCCCGTATAACCGAACCCGTGCCCATCCGCGGCCGGTTCGATTCGCCGTCCGTGGACGATTTCACTGAACTTATAGAAGTGCGCCAGCCTGCGCCTGTCCTTCGACTCGTCCGGATTGAGCGGGCTGGCACCTTCGCCCTGCTCCTTGATTTCCGCAATCGCCCGCAGGGCGTCCTCGAGCGATTCAATCTTGAACAGGTCGTGCGTTCCAATGCGTGCCTTGACCTGGCGATCAAGATGTCCGAACTGAATCGTGCCATCACCGGCCAGCTCTTTTAGCGCCGTGCGGACCTCGTCGTAGAACCAGCCAATGGTGTACGGATGGCGCTCGGTCAGATCGTTCGGGCTCGCCGTTCCTCGATCAGGCTCGGCGGTTTCTTCCGGCTCTTCGATCGAAAGAAAGACGTCGCGAATCTGCTCGATCGAGCAGCGGCGCAACCGCACCGTCAATCCTGCCCGGAGACCGCCCGGAAGCGAGCCCGGATAATTGGGCACAAAGCCTGGCTTGTCGATCGCTGGGCTGCCACCAATTGCCACCATCAGGTTGCAGACCAGCGACATGTGCAGCATCTCCTCGAGGACGATGCTTCGAATCAGCGCTGCCACCTCGACGTTGGCGCCTGGCTTGATCGAATAGAGCGCGGTCAAATAGGGCGGCAGGGTGGCATGCTCCAGCTCAATCGCCAACTGCAATGCCCGAAGCAGGCTTTCCTTCGAATCGCAACGCATGTAGCGGGGCTCCCGCAGCCATGTGCGTAGCATCTCCCGCATGGGACCGGAGAGATCGCGCGTCACCGGCATGTAGTTGGGATCGCTGACGGGGGCGTCGAACACCTGGCGCATGATCTGAAGTCGCGACACGACGCTGGCGTAGTTGTCCAACTCGACGATCGGTCGCATCACGGGATAGAGATCGGCATACTGCCGGAAAATCGGCTGGACGTCGTCGAGCCAGGTCGGATTATCGGGAACCTGGTAGGGGCTCCAGACCAGCACACTGATGTCGTCGCTCAGCGGATTCTGTCCCGGCTTCGCGGGCACCGATCCTATCTGGCAACTGACGCCGTACACCTGACCGTCGATGTACTTTCGCGGTCGGCCGTCGAGGTTCCCGGTGAGCGCCATTTCCGCTGAACCGTTGTCTCCCGTTGTCACGGTCGCAGGAAAGTGAAGCCCTGACGCGGGTGTGCCGGCAGCCGGCCCGGGGACAGGCCCCTGGCTCACTTGACCTTCGACGTAACTGTTGTCGAAGGTCAGCGAGATTTGTTGACGCTGTAACGGGCGCCCGAACTTCGTCGCCCACAACGTCGCAGATTGTGTCTCGCGTGCATCCAGCCGGAAGACGAACTGGTCGGCCCGGACGTAGCTCCCGTCGGGTCGTTCTGCAACAACCGGTGTCAGCGGCGCTCCCGCCACCGACTGGACGATCCCGATCGGCGTCTCGGTGGCCTGCTTGGCCTGCGCGTCCGTGAGCGTGAACGAGTGGATTCCCGCCGTGTTCTCGTACCAGCCAGCGCATTGGTACGGCACCTCTCCGAGAGTAACAGGCTTGTCGTCGGGCGGAAGTAGGGCGGCATGCAATATACCAAGGTCCACGAGCGGTCCCCCGGCGGACGCGGTGGGCAAACTGTTGCCCAGGTCCACGGCCAGCCGGTTCCCGTCGAGACGCGCCACCCCGTAGTTGAGGGGGGCGTTCGACACCGGCGGATTGAGACGGCGACCGAGCGTGAACCGGCGCGGCGTGCCGCTCTCGTAGAGGCCGATCGAGCCGACAATCCGTCCGAACGTGAACGAGGTCGAAGAGGCGTCGTCGTCGAACCCATCGACATTGAACTTGATGCTCAATTCACGCGGAGTCGAACCCGCGCCCGTTGCCAACTCCCGAAGAAACCGCGATGTCGACTCGTTCAGGAACGCCGCATTCCAATCCACGCCGGACAGGGTGGACTGGTAGACGGCCCCAAAGAACGAATCGGGTTGTCCCTGCGGGTAACGCGTCCAGATATCCGAGAAGGGCGTCACGTCGAAGTCGCTCGAGAACGCGAGCGCGGCGCCGGCTCCGCCAAGCAGGATCTGAAGACCCCAGATCTCCGACACCATCTGCTGCTCGGGATCCAGATCAACCAGCTTGGCCTCGGCCCGGCTGCGGGAGCCGCTGACCGACAGGCCAACCGTGGGATCGATGTTTGGGTCGTCGCACGACGTCCCGTCTCGGTAATAGACCGCCCGCACCGAGCAGTCGAAGAGCCGCCACGCTCCTGTTCCCTGGGGGTTCCACCAGCCATCACTCATGCCTGGCCCGGGCAACTGGTAGTTGGAGCGGAACGTGGCGGCGTCGAAGTGATGCGGGTCGTTGTTGACGGTGGACGGATCCGCCTGGAAGCGGCCCGCAAAGACCATGCGCGGCAGATCGAGGTACGACATTCCCCTTCTCCTTCTGGCTACGGCCGGCAAGAACCGGTGAGGGTCTGGCAGGCATCGGCGACCGCCAGCTTCCAGTCCTTGATGTACGGCTTGCCATCGTTGGCGGTGGCGGCGGTGTTCAGGTGGCTGGTCAGGTAGAACAGCCGTTGAATCTCGCCTTGCCGCTTCGGCCCGACGTTGGCGTCGCGGAAGCGTTCTTGCAGGTAACCCGGCGGAATCGACTGGCTGTACAGCGTCACCTTCACTTGGTGTGCGCGTGCCATCGCAGCCGGGCCGAGCGTCATTCGATAGGTGATCTGATCGGCTCCGGTCAGCTTGGGATTGAAATAGTACGGATCGTGCTTCGCTTCGCCGTCGATCGTGCCGAGTAGTTGGATGTACGGCGACGGGTCGTCGAGAAACACCTGCGGATCGAACCCTCGCGGACGCAGCCGGTTGTCCTTGATCTGATGGACGCGGCGCATGAAGCTGGTGGTCAGGTTACCGGCGGAGTCCTTGATCAGCTCCTGGTAGATCTGCACCTGATCGCCGCGGGTGATGGTCTGGTAATGCCGCTGGAACGGGGCCTGCGGATCCTTGATCGGCTCCTCGCTCGGGAGCACCTGATCGGTGACGCCGTCGAGGATGGCCCCCAGCGCGTTGGTGCGGCCGGAGGCCCACAGGATCGTCCCGTCCTTGGCCTGCACCAGCACTTCCAGAAACATGCGCCGGAAACCGACGCCGGAGGGCAGGTAATGGCCTGCCTTGTTGGGGACGAGGATCTCGACGGTGAACTGCGTGTCTCCGCTCTTCTCGAACGACTGGACGGTGACGTCAGCGGTCTCGCGAACAGCCATGTCCAGCATCGATTCGCGCGCGGTGACGAGCGGCGGGGTCACGCCGCTGCCGGTCATGTAATCGAGCTGGCGCACACCCAGAATCACCGGGAACTGCTGAAAGAGCTCGTTCAGGAACACGTTCAGGCCGTGCAGTTGATGCCGCCGGTAGCTCGGGCGCGGCGTCAGCGCGATGTCCTCGTCCGGCAGGCGGTGCGTGGTCGGCGCGAAGCCGCTGTCCTCGATATTGGCGATGCGGAACGGTTCGACCTTGCCGGCCAGATTCTTCTGCTGCAACGGCGCGCCCTTGTACTTGTCGCCCATGTGGCAATCCTGGCAGGACTGGAACGTGCCCGGCTTGGCGAACGCGCTATTGACCCATTCCAGATGCGTGGTCTGCTCATAGCTGGCAGACAGCGTCTTGCCATCGTGCTCGAAGGTGTAGCGAGTGCCGTCGTTGTTGAAGATCGGCAGCAGGATGTTGTGGCAGGTGCCGCACAGGTTGGAGTCCTGGATCTGCTTGCCGTGTCTCGGCGTGACGCCCAGGGCCTGTTCCATCGGCTTCGGAACGATGCTGTCGTCCTCGAACGGGCCGTACACCTCCCCCGCCGGGCCCGTGACGAAATTGCCGGTGAACGACGCTTCCTTGCCGAAGGCCTCGTCCGTGATGTGATGGCAGAGCGTGCATGAGATGCCGTCGCGGGCCAACGCGCCGTAGGTGGCATCGACGCCGGCCGCGTCCTGCCACTCGGTCACCTGCGCCAGCGCGAACGGCTTGCCGAACGGCACGCCGCTAGGCGGTGGAATCGCGAAGAGATCCTCGCACGTCTCGCCGTTGTAGCCGTTGGTGTCGATCGCCTGCTGGCGTTGGCCCATGACGCCGTGGCAATGCAGGCAGGTGTTCTCGATGCACTGGGTCAACGTCGGCAGATGGTTGGTTTCGCTCTGCAGCTGCGAGAAGAAGATCGGATCGCGGCCGGCCAGCCCCATTGGCGATGCACGCCATTCGCCGTACGGCGACAGGTTGACCAGCTCCTTGGTGTCCGGATCTTCAATCACCATGTTGGGGGTGGCCGCGTTGGAGTAGGTACCGTCGTGGCAGCCGGTGCATTGGTCGGACGTCAGGAAAGCGCTGGGACCCTCTGGGCCGGAAAACCGGTGATCGAAGGTCTCGGCGGGCAGGCGCAGCTTCAGCGCCTGGTCGAAGCGCATGTCGGGGAGTTGATCGTAGAACGCCAGAAACGCCCGAGTGGCCTGCTTCAGCGGAGCGGCAAACGGTGTCTCATAGGTCTGGCTCGCGGACGCCGCGCGGAGGGCCTGCACGTGGCGGGCGTGCTTGTTGGCCAGCAGCGCATTGTCGATGTCGCGCAGCTCGCCCGGTGAAATCAGCCCAGTGCGCGTGCCGTCCAGGTTGTAGCCTTTGTACTGCAGGCCCGCCGTCAGCAGGTTGTCGAGCGAGGCGTAGGTCGACTCGCGTTCCGCCGAAGCATGGCAGTTGACGCAGTAATTGCCGAACTCGTTATAGGGAAACACGACGCTGGGCATCTGCGTGCCCTGGGGCAGCGGTTCGAACAACGTGCCGGTCGGGTACCACAGCGGGTTGGGTTCGACCGGTGGCGCGCCGAAGAACGTCCGGGCTGAAGTGGTGACGGCCGTGCGGTCGTGGATGGGAGGGTTGCCGATGAACGTCACCCTGCCCGGATGGTCCTGGTCCGGCGGGCTCGCGGCAAAACCGGCCCAGTACCAACCGTCATAACTGAAGCGCTCGTGCTTGACCATGATCGCCCAAGACGAGGCGGAGAGATTCGGATTGGGAATCTCCATGCAGCCCTCCGTGTTCAGCGTGATGCCCAGGCTCTCGTCGATGTTGCGCATCTCCTTGACGATCATGGCGTTGTCCGGCAACGGATACGCTCGCTTCTTGCACAACCAGTTGGTCACCTCTGGCGAGTAGTAAACCTTGACGGCGGGATGCACGCCGTAGGACTGGCCGGCGCCGATCTTGCCGACATAGGGCCCGGTCAAGCGCCAGTTCAGGTCCGACTTCCAGCCGTTCTTGATGTACTGACGCTGGTTGATGAAGGTCACCAACGCCTCGTCATAGCGGTTCTTGGC
>JBOGIN010000644.1:0-1859 GCA_050742275.1 Vicinamibacteraceae bacterium | reverse complement strand
CGGAGCAGGTGAGGTGGGGCTGCTCTACGTGCTCGATCCGGGCCCGGCCGGCTCGCTGGGCGACATGGCGTGGATCATCGAGGCACGGCGGTCAGGGCAGATCGCCGCGCTCGTGGTGGAGAGCGTGCTGGAAAGCGCCCTGTCCCAAGCTGCCGACGTCGTCCTGCCCGGCGCTTGCTTCGTCGAGAAGGAGGCCTGCTACACGAACGCCCAGGGGCTGCTCCAAGCGGTCGCGCGCGCGATCCCTCCGCCTGGAGAGGCGCTCGACGATTACAGCATCATCGTGCGCGTTGCCGCGGCGCTCGAGGTGCCGCTCGAGTACCGCTCGGCGGCCGACATCCGCGAGGACATTGCCGCGACACTGCCCGACGAGCCGGGCCTCAAGGGCATCGGCGACATTGCCTTCGCCAAGCCGGTCGCAACCCGCCACTGGCTCCAGGCGTCCAACCCCATGGAGCGCTGGAAGTGGGACGTGATGTTCCAGGACCTGCCACCGGTGAAATTCGAGGAAATGCTCAAGAAGTAGATGGAGAACATCTCGCTGGTCGTCGCCTTCGCGGGCGGCGTGCTCTCCTTCGTCTCGCCGTGCGTGCTGCCGCTGGTGCCCGGCTACCTCTCCTTCATTTCTGGCGTCACCGTCGAGGAGCTGCGGGGGCGAACGGACGCGCCGCAGCTTCCCGCCGAAGCGCGCAACCAAGTCCTCCTCGCTGCGCTGCTCTTTGTCTTCGGGTTCTCGGTTGTGTTCGTCGCGCTCGGCGCCACGGCGAGCGTCCTCGGCCAGGTCGTCAACCAGCGGTTGTCGTTGCTGGAGAAGATCGCCGGCGTCGTCCTGATCCTCTTCGGCCTGCACACGATGGGCGTGTTGCGCATTCGATGGCTCTATGCCGAGAAGCGGCTACAGACCGAGGGCCGGCCCACCACGCTCCTCGGCGCGTTCGTCGTCGGCCTGGCGTTTGCGTTCGGCTGGACGCCCTGCATCGGCCCGATTCTCGCCGCCATCTTGACGCTCGCCGCCACCACCGAGACGGTGGGGCGCGGTATCGTGCTGCTGATCGTCTACTCTCTCGGCCTTGGCGTGCCGTTCCTGCTGACCGCGTTGGCCGTCAACCGCTTCTTCGCCGCCTACGCGCGGCTGCGCCGGCATTTCCGCGCGCTTGAAATCGGCGCCGGGCTCCTCATGATCGTCGTGGGCGTGATGGTCTTTACCGGACGGTTTACAATGCTCGCCCAATGGCTCACGCCCTATCTGCCCGCAACCTTCTGACCACCGCTAGCTGTTGCCTGTTTCTTCTCGCCACACCGGCCCGTGCTCAGCAGAGCTCGACCACCGACGACGAGATTCGTCTGGGCCGGTTTCGTCTCTCGGGGTATGCGCAGCTCGACGCGCGCATGCTCGAGGATGCCGAGACGCAAGAGACTGCCGATGAGTTCTCCATCCGCCGGGCACGCATCGTCTTCGAGGGCGATCTCATCCCGCGTGTCGGCCTCGTGCTACAGGCCGATCTCACCGACGAGCGCATCATGCGCGACGCCTACGTCAACTTCAAGCACGTGCCGCAGGCGCAGGTTCGCATTGGACAGTTCGTGGCGCCCTTCAGCGTCGAGCGGTTGACGTCGACGTCGAGGCTCGAGGCCATCGATCGCACCAATATCGGCCAGGAGCTCTCTCCCAGCCGTGACTTCGGCGTCATGGTCACCAACGGCGAGCCGTTCTGGGGTTGGCTCACCTACGGGGCGGCGATCGTCAACGGCACCGGCCAGAACGAGCGCGACAACAACGATGGAAAGGACCTCGTCGGACGCCTCTCGGCCAGCGTCCCCCGCTGGCCGGGCTTGAGCGTCGGCGTCAACGGCACGAC
>JBOGIN010000643.1:0-4962 GCA_050742275.1 Vicinamibacteraceae bacterium | reverse complement strand
GTCCCACGCGGCGACGAAGTCGCGCACGAACGCCTGCTTCGCGTCGTCACATGCGTAGGTTTCCGCGAGCGCTCGGAGCTCGGAGTTCGAGCCGAAGACGAGGTCGACGCGGCTGCCGGTCCACCTGCGCTGGCCGTTCCCGCGACGCCGGCCCTCGAAGGTCTCTCCGGCTTCGGACGTCGGCCGCCACTCCGTATCCATGTCGAGGACGTTCACGAAGAAGTCGTTGGTCAACGTCTCGGGCCGCGTCGTGAAGACGCCGAGATCGGACTGCCCGGGGCTCGCGTTCAGGACACGCATGCCACCCACGAGCACCGTCATCTCGGGAGCGGTCAGCGTCAGCATGTGGGCCCGCTCGATCAGCAGATGCTCGGCCGGTATCTGGTGTCCGTTTCCGAGGTAGTTGCGGAACCCGTCCGCCGTTGGCTCGAGCACCGCGAACGATTCCACGTCGGTCTGCTCCTGCGACGCATCCGTGCGTCCCGGCGTGAAGGGAACCTGCACGTCGTATCCGGCGTTCTTGGCGGCCTGCTCAACGGCCGCACACCCGCCCAGCACGATCAAATCGGCAAGCGAGACCTTCTTCCCGCCAGCCTGCGAGTCGTTGAACGCTTTCTGGATCCCCTCCAGGGTCCGCAGCACCTTCGCCAGCTCGGTTGGATTGTTGACGTCCCAATCCTTCTGCGGCGCGAGGCGAATGCGTGCCCCGTTGGCGCCACCGCGCTTGTCGGTGCCGCGGAACGTCGCCGCTGACGCCCAGGCGGTCGCGACCAGCTGCGAGATGGAGAGTCCCGATGCGAGGAGCGTGCCCTTGAGCGCCGCGATGTCCTGTGCTCCGATCGGCTCGTGCGTCACCGGGGGGACGGGATCTTGCCACAACTGCGGCTCCGCGGGCACGAGCGGGCCCAGGTACCGCGAGAGAGGCCCCATGTCGCGGTGCGTCAGCTTGAACCACGCGCGCGCGAAGGCGTCCGCGAGCTCCTGTGGGTTCTCATGGAAGCGCCGGGAGACGCGTTCATAGTCCGGGTCCATCCTCAGCGCGAGGTCCGTCGTCAGCATCGACGGTGCGATCTTCCTCGACGGGTCGTGGGCGTGCGGAACCGTGCCCTCGCCAGCGCCGTTCTTCGGCTTCCACTGCTTCGCCCCCGCAGGGCTCTCCGTCAGTTCCCACTCGTAGCCGAAGAGGTTCTCGAAGTAATTGTTGCTCCACTTCGTGGGCGTCGTCGTCCAGGTAACCTCGAGACCACTGGTGATGGCGTCGCCACCACTGCCGGTGCCATAGCTGCTCATCCAGCCGAGACCCTGCGCCTCGAGAGGCGCCGCCTCGGGTTCGGGACCGATGTGGGTCGCCGGGCCCGCGCCGTGGGTCTTGCCGAAGGTGTGTCCGCCAGCGATAAGAGCCACCGTTTCCTCGTCGTTCATCGCCATGCGGCGGAACGTCTCTCGAATGTCCCTCGCGGCGGCCACGGGATCCGGCTTGCCGTTCGGCCCTTCCGGATTCACGTAGATGAGGCCCATCTGCACGGCGGCGAGGGGGTTCGCGAGCTGCCGATCGCCGCTGTAGCGTGCGTCAGCGAGCCACGTGTCCTCGGTCCCCCAGTTGATCTCTTCGGGCTCCCAGACGTCCTCGCGCCCGCCGCCGAAGCCGAACGTCTTGAACCCCATCGACTCCAGGGCGCAGTTGCCGGTGAAGACCATCAGGTCGGCCCACGAGATCTTCTTGCCGTACTTCTTTTTGATCGGCCACAGGAGCCGGCGCGCCTTGTCGAGGCTCGCGTTGTCCGGCCAGCTGTTCAGGGGCGCGAAGCGCTGCTCGCCGCCACCCGCACCTCCGCGGCCGTCGCTGATGCGGTAGGTACCCGCGCTGTGCCACGCCATCCGGATGAAGAGCGGTCCGTAGTGGCCGTGGTCGGCGGGCCACCAGTCCTGCGACGTCGTCATCACTTCCTCGATGTCCCTCTTCAGGGCCTCGAGATCGAGGGTCTTGAACTCTGCGGCGTAGTCGAACTCCGCGCCCATGGGATCGCGCGCGGGCGGATTCTGGTGGAGGACTTTCAGGTTCAACTGACTCGGCCACCAGTCCCGGTTCGACCTGCTGCTGTGGGCCTTGCCCGAGAACGGGCACTTCTGTTCGTTGTCCATGTTCACGTTGACCTCTACTGTGATGGAGTTTCAGTCCGGAGAGCGGGGCGGCGCTCCCGCCCGGGCCACGCAATCCGGACAGCGCCCCCAATAAGCGACCTCTGCCTCGTCGATCTCATAGCCGCTGTCGTCGGCCGCCGTGAGACAGGGGGCGGAGCCAACCGCGCAGTCGACGTCCACCATACGGCCGCAGATCCGACAGATCAGATGGTGGTGGTTGTCGCCGACGCGATCTTCGAAGCGAGCCGGTGACCCGGCGGGCTGAATGCGCCGGATGAGGCGTTCGGCGACGAGGACGCCGAGGCTGTCGTACACCGACTGCAGCGAGATAGCCCCGATCTCGGCCCTGACGATCTCAGCCACATCGTCGGCCGTGATGTGGGGCCGACCCGCGACCGCACGCAACACAGCCAATCGCTGGGCCGTCACCTGAATACCGTGTTGACGAAGGAGGTCCGCCGGGTCAGTGGCCACCGCGAGAGGATAGATCAATTCTTGGATTGTTTCCAATGTTGGATAGCTGAGGCAGGAAGCAGCGCCTTTGCGCAAGCAGGAGCAGTCGCAGCCTCCTCGTACGCGTGCCGGCACTGTCACGGGGCGGCACGATCGATCGTCTCCCTTGTGGTAGAGATCAGGAGGACTCATGAGAATCTTCGTTGCCGGTGCCACCGGTGCGGTCGGTAAGCAGCTCGTGCCGAGGCTGGTCGAGGGCGGGCACGACGTGGTGGGGACAACGCGCTCGGACGCCAAGGCGGACGAGCTGCGGGCGGCGGGCGCGGAGGCCGCGGTGGTAGACGTCCTCGACGCCGACGCGGTGCGGTCTGCGGTCGCCAGGGCGCAACCGGACGTCCTCATCCACCAGGCAACCGCTCTGTCGGCGATGGGCACCAACATGCGTCGGTTCGACGCCGACTTCGCGCTCACCAACCGGCTCCGCACGGAGGGCACCGACCACCTGCTGGCCGCGGCCCGCGACGCCGGGGTACGCCGCTTCGTCACCCAAAGCTTCACCGGCTGGCCAAACGCACGGGTGGGCGGCCCCATCAAGACGGAGGAGGATCCGCTGGACCCCGACCCGCCCAAGGCGTGCCGTGAGACGATCGCCGCCATCCGCTACATCGAAGCCACCGTGTCGGCCGCGGAGGGCATCGAGGGGATCGTGCTCAGGTACGGGGGGTTCTACGGCCCAGGAACGTCGCTGTGGCCAGGTGGTGTGCACGCCGAGACGGTCCGCAAGCGACGCTTCCCAATCATCGGCCGGGGAACCGGCATCTGGTCGTTCGTCCACATCGACGACGTCGCTGCTGCGACGCTGGCGGCCGTCGAACGGGGTGCGCCCGGCCTCTACAACGTAGTGGACGATGAACCGGCGCCGATCTCCGAGTGGCTTCCATACCTGGCTCAAACGCTCGAAGCGAAACCGCCGCGCCACGTCCCGGTGTGGCTCGGGCGCCTGCTTGGCGGCGATCTCGCGGTGGCGGTCATGAACGAGAGCCGCGGCTCGTCGAACGCGAAAGCCAAGCGAGAGCTGGACTGGCAGCCGAAGTACCCGACCTGGCGCCAGGGCTTCACTGAAATGGCGGCCGTCCGAGGATAGTGCCTTGCACCGCGACCCATGAGCTCGTCGAGAGCCGAAACGTTACGCGGGCGATCTAGAGCGGGCGGATATCGCGCGCTGCGGGCCATCCTTCGACCGACGTCGCCGTCGTGACGCCGCGAAAGACAGCATCCGCGACGACCTCTGCTGCCAGCGTTCCAACAACCGTCGTATCGACATCGTCGCGATCCAATTGGCGAGTCGATACCGCAAACAGCTGATCGCCATCCCCCGTCGTATGGTACGGCCTAATCACGCGGGCGGCGCCGCAGTTGGCCATCATTGCCACCTTCGTGAGCTGCGTCTTGTCCAGCGTCACGTTCGTCGCGACGATGATGAGCGTGGTGCTTCGCAGAAACGGATCGTGAAGGACATCCTTGAGCGCGTTCGGCGTCGAGATCGTTCGCTTCAGGACCTCGACGATATCAGCGAACCCCTTGCCGTCAGGACGCCGGGCGCCCGCGACAATCTTCCCGTTCCGCCAGTCGAGAACGTCGCCAGCAGCGTTGACGACGGCGAGCGCGGCGACAATCACGTCGCCGAGACGCAGGCTGACCGTGCCGAGCCCACCTTTCATTCCTCCGGCGGTGTGTCGACGCACCATGCGTCCGACCGTCGCACCTGCGCCCGCACCGACGTTCCCTTCAGCCACTGGCTTCGTGGACGCCGCCTCGCAGGCTTTGTACGCGGCCTGCGGATCGGGACGGATCGTTGGATCTCCGAGAGCGAGATCATCGATCACCGCTCCCGGCACGACTGGAACACGCAGGGTGCCGCCCCAGTCGAACCCGCGCTTCTGGTCTTCGAGGTAACCGATCATGCCCGCGTGTGCGCCAAGGCCGAAGAGGCCCCCGCCGGTCAGAAACAGCCCGTGCACGGTCTCGACGGGACTGACCGGCTGCAGCAGCACGACACCCGTCTCGCCGGGCGCCGAGCCGTTGTAGTCCACGGCGACGGCAGCGTCGGGGTCGAACAGAATCGCCGTGCATCCGGTCGGGCGGCGCGTGTCCGTCCAGTGACCAACGCCCACGCCGGGCACGTCGGTCAGCGAACCGGACGAGGCTCCCTGTGATGAAGGTTGTGCGCTCACTGCCTCTCGAACGCACGTTGCAGCAACGAACCCGGAGGCAAAAGCGCGTCGCGTGAGCTTCATACGTGGAGTGTATCCAAACACACGACCAAGGAGGGGACCGAAGAGCCTGTGAATAGACTACGTAGCGCGC
>JBOGIN010000642.1:0-7805 GCA_050742275.1 Vicinamibacteraceae bacterium | reverse complement strand
CTGATGTCACGCACGATTCGAATCCTAACCTTTAGCAGCCCGTGATTAGAGTCTGAATTAGGGATCGACACGATCGATCCCGCGTACTACACTGTCGCCGATGGCGATGGGCTAACGACGACGGCGTCCGAAGCAGACGTCAATGTGGGTGCCACGCAAGACCCGCCGCGCAGCGCAGCGCACCCATTCTACGCGCGCCTGAATCAGTCCTCGACACAGCGGACTTCGACGGATACGTCGAGGGGCGCTGTCAGCGATTCTACGCCGACGAGATCGGGCGTCCTGGCTTGCCGCCGGGACGCTACTTCCGGTTGCTGCTGATCGGCTACTTCGAGGGTCTGGACGCTGAGCGCTCGATCGCATGGCGTGCGGCGGACTCGTTTGCGCTTCGCGAGTTTCTCGGATTGGTGCTGCCGGAAACGCCGCCGGATCATTCGACGATTTCGCGCACGCGCCGCTTGATTGATCTCGAGACCCATCACGCCGTCTTCACCTGGATTCTGCAGCGACTCGCTGACGCGGGTCTGGTCAAAGGCAAGACGATCGGCATTGATGCGACCACGTTGGAGGCCAACGCGGCCTTGCGCAGCATCGTGCGGCGGGACAGCGGCGCCACGTATCAGGAGTTTCTGACACAGCTCGCACAGGCGTCGGGCATCGAGACGCCCACGCGCGAGGACTTGGCGCGGATCGATCGGAAGCGCCCGAAGAAGGATCGAACGACGATTGGACCCACCCGCTCGACCCCGACGCCAAAATCGCGAAGATGAAAGACGGGCGGACGCACTTGGCGCACAAAGCCGAGCACGCGGTGGACTTGGAGACGGGTGCGGTGGTCGCCGTCACGGTGCAGGATGCGGATCAGGGCGACACGACGACGAGCGTCGATACCCTCATCGAGGCCGCCGAACAGGTGGAGACCGTGGTGCCCGATGGTGAGATCAAAGAGGTCGTCGCCGACAAGGGCTATCATAGTAGTCAAGTGATGGTGGACCTCGAAGCCGTCGGCGTGCGGAGCTACATCTCCGAGCCGGATCGCGGTCGGCGGAATTGGAAAGACAACGCCGAGGCGCGTGATGCGGTGTACCGCAATCGCAGACGGATTCGCGGCGCACGAGGGAAACGGCTCTTTCGACAACGCGGCGAGCGGCTCGAACGTCCGTGTGCCCACCTCTATGAAACCGGACGGATGCGGCGCGTCCATCTGCGCGGTCACGACAACATTCGCAAACGACTGCTGGCGCACGCTGGTGCGCTGAATCTCGGCTTGCTCATGCGGACGCTGTTCGGTGTCGGCACGCCACGAGGGCTCCAAGGCCGCGCCCAGCGCTGCTTGCCATGGTGTGGTCGCTCCTATGGCATCCAGAAACGACCGCTGCGACAATCTGGACGCCTCTCTGGCCTTCGACGGCACCAACCGACTTTTGCGCGCGTCGCCATGCACGCGGCGTCAGCTGGATATTCGGGAACCGCTGGCTCTCGCAACCAAGGTGCATCGCGCGATCACCACCCGTCACTTGGCCACCTGCAACACCTTTAGCTCCTTCTGTCCGCGCACGAGCAGCTTGCCGTCGACAAGCGCCAGCGGCGCCCAGTTGTCGCCCGGAGCGAGAATCACGGCGCTCGCGAGCGGCTTGAACCCGGCGGGCGTCGGCTCGACCAGATACAGCTTCGTGTTGCCGTCGGTCGTCAGCATCAAGCCGTCGGCGAGAATCGAGCCGCCGCGGACGAACGGCGGCTGTTGCTCGGTCTTCCATGTGACCTGGCCGTCCATGCTCATCGCGACGAGCCCGTCGCTCCGCTCGTTGATCGTGTAGTGAGCGTAGAAATGGCCGTCGTGCAGAACCGGCGGCTGCGTGTGGGCGCCAAAATCTGGATTCTTGAACAGCTCGGACACCGCGTACGTGCCATCACCCTTCTTCTCCACCTTGATCATCACCGTGCCGGCGCCATACGCGCCCGTGATCAACAAGCGCCCCTGGCCGGCGTCCACGGCCGGCGGGACGGGGATGATGCATTGCCAATTGGTGTAGGTCCACAGCACCTTGCCGCTGCGTGGATCCAGACCGTTGACGCTCCCGTCCCGGGCGTTGCGGCCGCGACCCCTGGCAGCGGTGATCATGACGAGATGATCCTCTCCGCCCACCTTGGCGATCGAGGGCGTCACGTACCCTGGAATGCCGGACAGGGCGGCAGACGTCCATTTGACTGCGCCCGTCAGCTTGTCGTACGCGACGACACCGGCCTCTGAGGTCTGAGGCGCCACGATCAGCAGATCGCCATAGATCAACGGATTCTGCACGATCGCCCACCGTGGGAGTTCGGCGCCGCCGCCGAAGTCCTTCCAGATGTTCTTGCGCCAGACCGGTTTGCGTGTTTTCGTGCTGATCGCGTGCAGATCTCCCATGGGGCCGACGGTGTAGACGTACTCACCGTCTACGGTTGGCGTCGTGCGTGAGCCCGCAAACATGAAGCTCCCAGATGCGTCGTAGGCATACGTCCACAGTTCCTTGCCGCTCGCCAGATCGAGCACGCGCAGCGTGTCGCCTACGTCCTCGTCTCGGTCCAACAAATACACGTTTCCGCCAGCGACAGCCGGTCCGCCGAAACCAGCGCCCATGGGAACCGTCCAGAGCACCTTCGGACCTTCTTGCGGCCATGTCCGCAAGAGCCCCTTCTGGTCGGAGGTGTGGTCTCTCCGCGGTCCATAAATCCACGGCCAGTCCGCCGCGAAGACCGAGGTGACCGACAACGCCATCATGATCGCGACGACTTTCACCATGTTCTTCATCGATACGACTCCCCTTCGCGAACACACACGGGATGGACGACAAGTGCTGCTACTTGCCGAGCGACGTCGTCACCACGGTCAACGCCTTGGCCGCCTTCGGCCAGCCCACGTAGAACCCCAAGTGGGTCAATGCCTCGGCGATCTGACTGCGTGTCAGACCGTTCTCCCATCCACGCCGCACGTAGCCATCGAGCTGGTCGTCGTCACCCATCGCGGCGAGCACGACGATGGTGACGAGGCTGCGATCTCTCAGCGTGAGATCGGAACGGCGCCACAGGTCACCGAAGACCACGTCGTTGGTAAGTTGCACGAACTTCGGAGCCACGGTTCCCAGTTCGTCAGCGATCGCCTTGGCCCGTGCCGCGTCTGAGGCGGGGACTGAAAGGCGCGCACTCACGGCGCGCAGCGTGGTGGTGTCAACCTTCCGCTCGGTGTATACCTTCTCAGAGACCTCGAGGGCCGAGACCGCGCTCGGCCATCCGCAATAGATCGCCAGGTGCGCGAGAAGGCCCGAGGCTTCGACGGGCTGCAGACCGTTGCTGAGGGCTCGCCCCAAGTGCCCGCCAAGTTGCGCCGGCTTTCCCGTCGCGATCAAGACCGAAATGGTCACCAGACTGCGGTCGCGTGGAGACAACTCGGACCGCCTCCACACATCACCGAACAGCACATCGTCGGTGAGCGTCGCAAGGCCAGGCGCGATCCTTGGCTGCAGCGGTCCCGAGGGGGCGGTGGTGCCCTGCTGTTGACGCGGTGAGGAAGGCGGCTGCTCCGCCTGAACCGGGGATGGCACTTGTGCTTGGGCCTGCTCCTTCCGACTGGTTGGTGCAGCGTTGTACTGCTCGTCGCTCACCTGCTCCATCCACTGCACTCTCGCGCCGTCACGGTGCTCGGTGATCGCGATGTGGGTCATGGACGCCTGCGGCGACGCCCCATGCCAGTGTTTCTGATCGGCCGGGATCCTGACGACATCTCCGGCTCGAATCTCTTCGATGGGACCACCCCACGACTGGACTCCCCCGGTGCCGGCCGTGACGATCAGGATCTGGCCTCGCGGATGCGCGTGCCACGCCGTGCGGGCACCGGGCTCGAACGTGACCGACCCGCCACTGGCATGTGAGGGTTCGAGGGCTTCGAAGAGTGCCTCCACACGGACGCTGCCCGAGACATTCTCTGCTGAGGCCGGATTGCTGAAGCGAGCGCCGCCGCGCGTGACCTCCATCGTCTGTGCCTCCGTGAACGCCGAGGCGAGCAGCGCCGTCATCGTGACTATCGTCGTGATCAGGATCATTTCTACATTCCTCACAGAGGACCTCGTTGATGTCCACGTCCTCAGGCTGGCTGATCGCGAAGCCGACTGCGCGCGCGAACGAGTCGGCCGAAATCGCGTACTGCTCGTAGAACTGGCCGACCCCCGCAGCCATGTCCGCCTGGGTGATGCTGTTAGGCAGCTCCGTTGCGACGGCGCCCGGCGAGATGATCGTCGTGCGCAGATTCCACGCCTTGACCTCGCAATCCTGAAGTTCCAGCGCCAGTCGCGAGGGTGGTGACTGCACGGCGAAGAGACGGGCAACCGTCAGGGGGAGCCACAGGGCCCCCGCAGGCGATTACTGAGCTCTTCATTGCGGTAAGTGTGCCCCTCGACGTATCGCGTGTCACTTGTTGCCTGCGTTTCGCTTGCCGACGCGCTCATCGAGCCACTGCAGGATCAGGTCGGCAATCTGCAGGTTGTTCTTGTCCTGCATGATCATGTGGCTGTTGCCGCGAATGCCGCGGTCCGGTGGGGCGAACATCTCGGCCTGCCCGCCCGTAGCCTTGATGCGGCCGATCAGCGCCAGACATGCCTCGTAACGAGCCTGCTATGTGGGGAGCGTCGGAAGGCCGGTCGGGGTTTCCCGGTGATCACCGAAGATGACCAGGAGCGGGACCTTCGCCAACGTGGCGACCTGCTCGGCGGTGTACCTGGCTGGGCAGCTGCCAGGTTCAACGAGCACGAGCCCCTTCGCCCCGGCAGGATTGAGCAGTGCCGCTTCGAGCGGAAACGATCCAGATTGCGAGTGCCCCATCAACACCGCGCCGTTCAACTGGCCGCCGAGATCGGCTAACGCCTTCAGCGTGGGGTTGGGAGTGGGAACGCCGCCAAAGCTGACGTCGGGCACTCCCTGCTTCGCGAGTTCGTCCACGGCGGTCACTGGGAACTGGCTGTCCGAGAACGGCTGGCCAGGTTTCAATCCGAAGCGAAAGTTTGGCCATGCCCCTTCATCGCTGAATCGCAACCACACGGGTTGATTGGCCGGCGGCGTCGAGCCCGCGCGAACGTTGTTGAAGACGGCTTGATTGAAACCCGATCGCCCGCGCCCAACCTGGTCGGGGACGTACACGGGGTGGCCCTTGCGTACGAAGTACTCGTCCCACCCCATGCGACCGTCCGGCGTCGTCTCCCAGGACTTGCCAGTCAGGGTCGCGCCATGAACCATCACGACCGGAAGATTGCCGTCGCCGCCCTGCGGCACCATGTACCGCACGTACATCTGGTTGACGGTGATGTGTCCACCGGGCCCGAGGTTGCCCAACTCACCTTGCGTCTGTTCGACCTTCTCGCCACCGACGAAGAAGCTGCCTTGCGCCTTGAGCACCAGGGGCGTGTCAGGTGGCTGCGCATCCTTGAGTGCCTGCGCCATCACGCCGACGGACGTGCCGAGGATCGCCGTCACGGTGACACCGATCAGGATCGCCGATCGCCACACCGTCGAGACTCGCTCACTTCTCATGTGTAACTCCTCTTCTGCACTTCTCCCGATCACATCACGGCGAGCGTCAGGCACGAGTTGATGCGGCAGCCTCCGGCAATCGCCGACACGCGCCGCACTGGCCATAATCGCAGCCCTTCTTCGTGCCCGTCAGTTGCAGGTGCTCGCGAAGCACATCGAGCAGCGTCGTGCGTGTATCGACCTCGATCTCGCGGGCCTTGTCGTTCACGTCGAACGACCGGAGTCGCGACAGCTGCCTGGCTTGCGGACGCAACGCCCGCAATCAGGCGTTGACGGCGAGTGATGTCGACCTTGCGGAATTTCTTCATGGCGTCGCCCTCCCGGACGATCCGGCTCAGGATGCACAGCTCTAATGGTGGTCGCGGCCGAAACGGGCGTGATAGGAGAATCGTCCGAGATCATTGGACAATCCTGCAAGCCGCGGCGAGCCTTGTGGGGACAGGAGCGGCCCCTGAGACGGTCGAGGTTGCGAGCGGTCGAAGCGGCCTTATGAGCGGCGCGAGAGAGAAATCTTTCGCCGAAATCAGGCAGCCCCTCGATGCAAGCGATTCCGGTGGCGGACCCGCGGCGACAGTTGTACGATTCTGCGAGCGAGATCGGATCGGGCGAGAAGGAGGGCAGGGATGTCGTCGAAGGCTCAACGGGAAGAATCGATGCGGACGAAGGCGAGCCAGGAGGAGCTCGCCGCGCTGATCGCACGGCACCGTCCTGGGGGCCGCGGCAATATCGAACCGGTGCCGGGACTGTTCCTGTATCACTCCTCGTCACGCGTCGGACCGCTCTACCGCGTCAGCGAGCCTTCGCTCTGTCTTATCGCGCAGGGCAGCAAGGAGGTGCTGCTGGGCACGGAGCGTTATCAGTACGACCCCGCGCGTTACCTGCTCCTCTCGAATGGCCTGCCGCTGGTCAGCCGCATCCTCGAGGCGTCGGAAGAGCGGCCGTATCTTGGCTTACGAATCCTGCTCGATCCGGCGATCATCATGTCGGTCCTCGTCGAGGCCGATCACCTCGCTCCACGCGCGAACGGCGATCCCAGAGCGCTCACCGTCAGCAGACTCAGCGCGCCCCTGCTCGATGCGGTCGTGCGCCTCGTCCGGCTGGTGGACACATCGCGCGACTACAAGATCCTCGCTCCGCTCATCATTCGCGAGATCGTCTACCGTCTGCTTCTGGGTGAACAGCGCGGTCGTCTTCGTCGCATCGCCGCCGTCGGCTCCAGCGAACACCGGATGTCGAAGGCCATCGACCTGATTCGCGCGCACTACCACAAGCCGCTTCACATCGCACGCGTCGCCAAGAACCTTGGCATGAGCGTGTCTGGCGTTCATCACCACTTCAAGTCGGCGACCGCGATGAGCCCATTGCAGTTCCAGAAGCAGCTTCGGCTACAAGAGGCCAGGCGCCTCCTCATCGCCGATGACTGCGATGCGGCGACCGCCGCCTACCGCGTCGGGTACGATGACCCGTCACATTTCAGCCGAGAGTACAAGCGGCTCTTCGGCGAACCGCCGATGCGCGATGTGGAGCGCCTCCGATCGCCGATTCGGGCGCGTTCGCCGGCCGCGTAGCACATTGAGAGCGTGCGGCGTGGCGTGACGAATCGGACGCCCTCGTGCTCTCCGATTTTCAGAAGATCGGAATCTTCCGAGACGACGAACGCAGAGCGGCCCTCAATCGCCGCCGCGACGTACTTGTCGTCATCGGGGTCGGCGCTTATGCCGGCAGCCTCGTGCTCTCCGGGAATCATCTCCGCCAAGACGCGTCTTCGCGCGCAACTTCCGCAGCTGGCAACGCGCCCAGCACTGTGCCTCCAAGCCGAGCGCCGTCGCCTGCTCGTCGGTGAGCTCGCCGCCCTTCTGCCACCTTCGCGCTCGAAGCTCCAACACCACACGCTGCGTCCGACTGACCATCGCGTCCGCACGTCCGCCGTTGCCGAAGCTCCCGATTATCCCGTCAACCCACGTGCGCTTCGTGAACCGTCGACGTTGTCCTAATTACTTTCCGGTGAAGAAATGACCACGTAAGTGCTTGTAGATCAAGAGCGACCTCCGATGGTCTTTGGCAGAATGACGCACAGCGAGGGCTTGTATGCGCCGATCGAACGTGCGATAATCTGCCCGCATGTCATTGGAGCACCGTGCCAACGCGTCCACCACGACGCTGCGGCGCGAGCTGTAGCGGCTGGCCCGCGAGATCATTTTTGGCACGTTGGCCGAACGCGGCCGCGTCTGCGGCAAGCCGACCTG
>JBOGIN010000641.1:0-2413 GCA_050742275.1 Vicinamibacteraceae bacterium | reverse complement strand
CTCGACGACCGAGACGAAGCTATCTGGTAAGTCTGGACGAATGTCGTGCAGGTTCGTATGAATCCGACTCGCCTGCTTCGCGCGCAGCTCCTCGAGGGTGTCGGCTTCGACCGGAAAGCGGCCGGTGACCAGGTAGAAGAGCAGCACGCCCACACTGTAGATGTCGCTGCCAGGGCCGGCTGGCGCACCGGCGAGCACCTCTGGCGCCGTCGAGAGTGGCGTGCCCGTCACGCGCAGACGCCCGCTCCGCCTCGGCCGATCGCGCAGCTCGCCCGCGCCGAAGTCCATCAGGACGACGCGCCCGCCATGCTGACGCATCACATTCTGTGCCTTGATGTCACGATGCACGAGGCCGGCGGCATGCACGGCAGCGAGCGCACGGCACAGGTCCTGGCCGATGAGCGTCGCCTCGCGCGCGCTGTAGGGGCCATCGCGGGCCACCGACTCGGCCAGCGTCCGCCCCTTGACGAGCTCCATCCACAACCCAACGCGTCCATCGTGCTCCTCCGCGCCGAACACGGTGACGACGTTCTCGTGGTGCACGCGGGCAAGCGCACGCCCCTCGTGCAACAGCCGCCCCGCCAACGGCGCATGCGTACCGGCATCGGCGCGCAGCAACTTCAGCGCGACGTCACGTGACAGCCGCGTGTCGTAGGCGCGATAGACCTCACCAAAGCTCCCCTCGCCCACCTTCTCCACCAGGTGGAGATGCCCCCACACCCTGGGCGGTCGAGCGGCGTCGCTTGCCGACCTGCCGGCGTCTCGATCGTGGTGGGCCGACGGCCGTTCGAGCCGAAGGACACGGCCAGCCGGCCGCGCGGGCGCCCCGGAGATCGTCGTCCGCACTTCGTCGACGTGTGGCGCGTGATCGTCATCTTCCTCGTCCAACGTCGAACGGTGGAGATCGGCAATTCCCTGGACGACGCGGAGCTGCCGGAGCAGCCGGCGCTCCGCCTCACTCGACAGCGAAGTATCCGTGTCGTCCCAATTGATCGGGGTGCCATCCGCCAGAGAGGCAGCCATGTCCAAGAAGCGATCGGTTGCCATGCGTGCTGAAGCTCCACCTCAGGCGGAACGAGCCTTGACCTGGTTCGCTGAGGCGTCGTACTCGCGTCCTTCTTCGTCTCGGAGGCGGGCGCTGGCGGGCGAACTGCTCATCGCGCGCGCGAGGCGCAGCAGCGCCCGGCTCACGGCGACACGAGCGGCGTCTGGGCTCGGCTTGCCGAGCAGCCCAACCATCTCCCGAAAGGTGTACTGCATCTCCACCCGCGCCACGATCAGCTCCCGATCCGAGGGCTTGAGCCGTGCGAGCGCCACCTCGTAGCGCTCCACGGCCTCCCGGCCGATCGCCACCTCGAGCGGAGACGCACGACCGTCGAGCTGCTCCTCGGAGATCTCGGCAGGCGCCGGTCGCCGCCGCGCGCGCCGAATGACATCACGAATGCGATTGTCGACCGCTTGTCGCAAGTACGCCAGCAGCGCCCCGGCGTGCCGGCACTCGAAACGACCCAGGTGCCGAAGCGTGCGGAGCACCGTGTCCTGGACGATGTCGTTGGTCTCGACCAGGTCACGTGCGTACGCCGGGGTCCGTCCGTGCGCCCACCGCACGAGCGGCGGCAGGCAGCGCTCGAACAGGACATTGATCGCATCGGGATCGCCGGCGCGCCCACGCGCGAGCAGCGTTTCCGTGACGCTCATGGCGCCGGCAGGGCAACTGTTGGCCTCTCGTGGCGTTCCTTCGGACCGAATCACGCGCGCTCCTCCCCGCGCACCGGAACACGGCGCAACGCTTGCTGGCGCAGCGGCGCTGCGCGTCCCAGCACCCTACTGCATGTAACGCTCCAATCCCCCTCGCCGAACAGCCGGAAGGCATGGGAGAACTAAGCTCAAGTATTGGTCCAGATTGGAGATATGGGTCGCGCTACGTGTGGACAGCGGAAACGACGCGCGCGCCGGCTAGCCACGCGCGCCCACGAGTGGCTCGTTCGCCTCGACGAGGCTGCGGTACTGCTTCCAGCCCACGAAGTTGCCATCAGGAACGGCGTCGGCGCGGGCCGTCGCCACGTGCTCGAAGGGGCTCATGTGGCGGTCGGCCAACAGGCGCTCGTACAGGTCGACGTCTTTCTCGATGTCGCGCTGTCCGAAATGCGTGAGATAGCTCACGCGCGCGCAACGCGCCACCGCAATCTTGCGCTGCGCCTCCGGGGGTAACGCCCGGTCGTCATCGCCCATGAACGGCAGGTGCCATCCGCCGGCGGGGACCGGCTGCGGCGTCGATTGCTCGTACGCGTCGCGCATCATCTCGGCGAGCGTGCGCAGCTCGGGCTGCGCGTCGGGATGACATCTGAGGGCGAAGAAGTTCTCGTACGTCGTGCCGGAGAGGACGACCGTGATCCACATCCACGGCTCGAGC
>JBOGIN010000640.1:0-3635 GCA_050742275.1 Vicinamibacteraceae bacterium | reverse complement strand
CCCGCTACGTGCTTGACCCCTCGATCCCTTCCCTCAACACTCTCCTTGCCACTCGAACGCACCAACGAGCGGCTCGAATCGCGCAGACGAGGGAGTCGAGAGGAGTGGCAACGTGATCTCCAGCGCGCGCCGCATCTCGTCCATCGTTCCAATCGTGATGCGAGCGTGCGTACCGAGCGGCGGAAACGGGCGGGCGATGGCGAGTCCCGCCTCGCGGCACAGGTGTTGGAAGCTGCCCGCATCGCGCCGCACATCCACCATCAGGAAGTTTGCTTCGGACGGGAGCACGCGATAGCCGGCCCGCTCGTACGCCTCACGGGTGAACGCGCGCGCCTCGCGATTGCGCGCGCGCTGTCGCTGGAGATGTTGTTGATCCTCGAGTGAGGCGAGAGCAGCGGCGGCGCTGGCGCTGCTGAGCCCGTTGCGTGCGAGCTGTCGCTCCATGGTCGACAGCGTGTCCGGGTGACCGATCGCATAGCCCACCCGCAAGCCGGCCATCCCATGAATCTTGGAGAACGTGCGTGAGACGATGACCCGCGGGTCGGTCCGGGTGAGCGGGACGGCGGTGGCGTACGAGCTGTCCTCGACGTACTCGTAATACGCCTCGTCTACGAGGATCACGGCGTCCGGTGCGGCCCGGCGGACACGCGCGACGAAGTCGGTGACCGCCTCGTGGGAGGTGCTCCCGCCGGTCGGGTTATTGGGATTGCAGACGAAGAAGAGGCCCGCACCGTGCGCTCGGGCCGCCATGGACGCGAGATCGAGGACGCCGGAGGCCTGGACGGGGACCGCGTCGACCGGTGCGCCAACCAGCGCGGCGGCGCGGCTCGGCGCCTCGAACGTCGGCGCCGCCGTGACCAGCCCGTGCGACGGGGAGGTGAATGCCAGCGTCGTTGCGCGCAGGATCTCGCCGGAGCCTGGCGCGAGCACAATCCGCTCCTCCCCGACCTCGTGCATCGTCGCGAGCGCGGCTCTGAGTGCAGAGGTGCGCGCGGAGGGATAGCGGTTGGCGTCGGTCAAGCTTCTGCGGAGCGCGTCGAGCGCTGCCGGACCAGGACCGTACGAGTTTTCATTGCTGCTCAGCCTGAGCGGCCCGGCGCTCGCGGCTGGCGCGCCAGCGAGTGTTCGGGTCGTGCCGAGGGTCGTACGAGGCCAGAGGGTCGCGCCTAGCGTGGCGGCGGCGAGGGAGCGGGCGGCCGCCCGCCGGGAGAGGCCTCGTCCGGCTTCCGCTGCGAGCGCGTGAGGGGCCTGCCTGCTCATATCATCCCTTCCTTATGTACCGGAGCAGCGCGAGCGTGCCGGGGAGCGGACACCAGCTTACCACCGCCCGTCGACGTCCGGGCCATGAACTCGCCTCCAGTTGCGCGGGGTCGCCAAACGCGGTATATTCGTGACGTTTGGAAGTTTGCCCGCCTCAGTCACCACGCGAGCCAGTCGAGCCGCTCCTGACTTGCTTCGCTCAGTTCGTGTCTGTCCTGCGGCGTGGGCCGTCCGCGCAAGCGACCTTCCGTTGGGTGCCCCGTACACGTCGACGTGTGCCTGGGTACGATTACCCGTGAGTATGCAAGGCCCTCGGTCTTGTCGTTCAGGAGCAGAGGAGTAGGTCCATGAGTCGGAAACTGTATGTGGGCAACCTGCCGTTCGAGACGAGCGAAGCGGATCTCGAGGCCTTGTTCGGGCGTGTGGGGACCGTGGACACGGTCCAGGTGATGCGGGACATGGTCACCGGGCGGGCACGTGGCTTCGCGTTTGTCGAGATGGCGACGGACGACGAGGCGCAGAATGCCATTCGAGAGCTGCACGAAACACAGCTCGGCGGCCGGACGCTGACCGTCAACGAAGCGCGTCCCAAGCCGTCGTTTGGCGGCGGGCCGCGGCCCTTTGGCGAAGGTCGCCGCGACGGCGGCGGTGGTGGCGGCCGAGGCGGTCGTCGGCGCGAGCCGCGCTGGTAACGGCGCCCTCACTTGGAGGACGCACCCTGGTGCGTCCCTCCGTTTCCATTGCGTGACGCACAGCAGCGCCGTGGCGGTTGCTCGTGCGTCCCAACCGCGTGCGAGCTCCGTGCCCGGGCCTATGCGCCGCAGTCGACGCAGCGGATCTCGTCGAAGATGGTCCGCTGCAGCTCCACGTTCTCCCGGGCGTAGTCGACGAGGCACCGAATGGCCTTGCCGGCGTCGGGCAAGTTGTAGGTCTGCGCCATTTCTTCGAGAAAGTCGATCTTGGACTGCTCGAGCTCCACGGTCAACGACAACTTGTCCTTCATGTCTTCCTTCCTTGGTCTGAGACGGGAAACAGACGCGTCGGCGGCGCTTCTTCGCTAGAATCGTGTGCGTCGCGCGTTGTTCGTGCACCCATGACGAGCCCAGCCTACCGCCGCGATACGTCGTTTCTCCTGGTCGAGTACGACACGCAGCGCACGATCCGGACACGAAACAAGCTCTATTATCGCGTTCTCCACTGGCCGATCTGGGTGTTCGTGTTCTTCATCGCTCCAGGACCACTGACCTTCGCGCTCTTCGACCGCGGCTTCGACTGGCGCATGGGGGTCTGGCTCTCGCTCGTGCTGCTCGGAACCGGCCTGGCGGGCCTCTGCGGGCGATTGCCTGGATGCGAGCCGGCCCCCTACATCATTCGCTTCACCGAAGATCGGCCGAACCCGCTGTATCGCCGTATCTGCTATTCGTTTGCCTGGGGCGCGGCCATCACGTTTGCCCTGCTCAACATCGCCGGCCTTGTCATCGCGGTGACGAGCGGCACCTGGATGCTGGAGCAGATCTATCGAATCGGCTACTTTCCGATCGCCGGGGCGATCTGGCTGGCAGGGTTACTCGGCTACTTGCCGCGTGTCAAGTCGTCGACGCAGGGCGAGGGGCACGAGCGGCGGTACTTTTACGGGACGGTCTGGGCCGTGAGCATTGCTCAGCCGGTGCTCGGGCTGCTGTGGATTGCCCTGCCACGAACGCGCGCTGCAGAGATAGTCAAGTTAATTGCGTTCGTGGCGATTCTCGCCGGCGTGGGCTGGCAGGCGTATCGTGGACGTCTGCCGCGCACACGGCCAATCGTGCCTGGAGAGCTCGCAGCACTCGACTAGCCCCATCACGGTGGATTGCCGGGCACGGCGCCTATGCCTCGAGACATCGACCTGCTCACCTCCAACACGCTGAAGCATTTGCGGGACCGCTGGTGGCCCGACGCGTTCACCACGTTCCTGGAGGACACGCTTCAGCCACAGCCAGAGAAGCGCATTCTCGACGTCGGGTGCGGACGCGGCACCGCGGAGCTCGCCTTCCTCGAGCGTCAGAACGGCGGTGGCCGGTCGCTGCCGCCGCTCCTCGTCGCAATCGATATCGTGGAGGGTCGTGTGCGCGAGGCGCGCGGCGCGGCGCGTGACCGCGGTCTCACGCTGCCGGTCGCGACCGCCGACGCTGTCCAGTTGCCGTTTGCGCGCGCCTCGTTCGATGCGACCTTTGCCGTCGCCGTGCTGCAGTACGTGCCGCAACCCATCCGCGTGCTGCATGAGTGTGCCCGCGTCACCAGGCCCGGTGGCCGCATCGTCATCGTCGAGCCGGACAACGGCGCTCGATATTTCTACACATCGCTCGAGAGCGGCCGGCGGGCGTTCGAGCTTGGCACGG
>JBOGIN010000639.1:0-2542 GCA_050742275.1 Vicinamibacteraceae bacterium | reverse complement strand
TGCTCGGTCTGGACCACCATGACCTCGCTGATCGTCGGGTCGTCGATCAGGGTGGCGATCGGGCGGAGGAAGGGGGCGATCAGATCGCGCAGGGTGTTGACCATTTACAGAGACCCTTCCGCCAAGTGTTGAAAGTACGAGACCCGGCGATCCAGGTAGTACGGCTTCAAGTAACACAGCGTTGGCGGCCAGGGATTGATCCCGTCGTACGCGAGCGCGACCGCTTGCGCATTGCGGAGCTGTGTGAAGACGCGTGGCTCGAACGCATGCTCGAGGCGAACGCCGTACGATTTGGTCGTGGACAACGATGCTTTATCGCCGCCCGCGTGTCCCGTCAGCAAGGACACGTGGGCGTCGTGCGCCGTTTCGCCCAGGCTATAGGTCGGCCAGAGTTGTGGCGTGCGTCCGCACAGTTCAGCCGCGTACTTCGCGCTCATGTCATCCGACAGTGTGAGAAAGAGCTTCGTGCGGAACGTTTGAGCGACGGTTCGCCAGGTATCGGCTGGCAGCACGGACACGAGCGAGCTGACCGATTGCGTGGCGACAATCGGAATCAGCCGCGCTTGACGGCTGAGAGCAAATGCCTTGTCATCACCGATCGGGTTCTCGGCGCCGGCTGTGGCGAACGCCTGGTACTCATCACACAGGAAGAGAACGTCGCGCCACGAGCGTTCCGGATGTGCGGCCATGCGCGGAATGCGGTTCAGCACCGCGCGCTGGAAATCTAGTTTGAGCATGGTGCCGATGACACGTGACAGCCCGGGATTCGCCGACATCGGCATGTTGAGCGCCAGGACTTTGCCCTGCTCGAGCAGCTCCTGCCACGGTGGCAACGGGCGGCCAAGGTGGCCGTCGGCGTTCACGTCTGCGTCGTAACACGCCTGTTCCGGACAGAAGACGTAGTTGACGTCGGCGTCGGAGTCGAACAGGCTGAGAAACACCGTCACGTTCTCCACGATCGCCGTGCGGAGTCGCTCGTGGAGCTGGAGCCAGTCGTGGTGGAACCAACGTTCGACCGCTTCAATCGCCCGTTGACGCTGCGCGAACCGCGGATCCGGACCGCGACTGATGGTGTGCGGCACGTCGAGCTCGTCAATCAGCCGGAGGAGGCTGTCGGTTGCCGCGGTACTGCATGTGCGGCCGTCACGTCTGAAGGTCCAGGTGGCCGCCATGAGGGCGGTATAGCGGGGGTCGGCATAGATGCGCGTGTCAATGATGACGAGCGGGGCTTCGGGTGTCGCGCCGTTGGGCGGATGAGCGAGGTGCGTAGCGCGGGCGTGCGCGATGCGCGATTCGAGGAGCTGGCGATCAATCGCGCAATGGTACAGATCCACCAGCGTCACGTAGTCGCTCGTGGCGCGGTGGAGGAGGATCAGGAACTTCAGCAAATTGGTCGTGGCTTGCGCCCAAAAGGCATCCGTGCTCTTCCCGAAGAGGTTTTGCAGGAGCGCCGTCAGGGTGTAGGCCAACGAGTAGGCGTCAAGCTCGTTGTGGAGCGGGTTGTATCGCCATTGACCCGCCAGATTCAGCTCAACGTAATCGCCGTCCCGTCCGGCGTCCGCCAGGATGCGGCGTGCGTGATAACAGAAATCGCCCTTCACCTCGAGGATGAGCCCGCTCAATTTCCGATGTGGGTCCTGCGCGCGCCAGGTGAGAAGCTGCTGGGCAAAAGGATACATGCACCCGCTGGTCTTGCCGGTGCCGACGGCGCCGAAGACGGCGATGCCCGTGCAGAGGCCCCGTCGTGGGATCGTGAGCCACCGGGGCGTCGCCACGGGAATCGGCTTCGTCGGATGATGGAGCTCGCCCACCACCAGGCACAGGTCGTCGCGGTCGGACGTTTGTGGATAGGGCGGCAGTCTCCCAATGCGGACCCGCGTCGGCGGCGGAACCAGCCAGATATGGACCCACGATAACGCGGCGTAGGTGACGAGGAACGGACTCGAAAAACACAGGACGTGGTACAGGAGCTCGCCTCCATACGCGAGATCGGGACGCACCAAGGTCACGTATCCGAGCACCGGATCGCGTGCCGGCCACGCGTAGGTCTGGAGGATCTGATAGCCCATGATATTGGCGACAACGAGACTGACGGAGACGCGCATTTCCAGCGCGCCAGCCGCGCCGCGATGGAGCACGACCCCAAGGTTCCGCAGGTGATGGCGGGCCGACCGGACCACAGGGCACCTCGCCAGGAGGATGGCTACGGAGCAGACGTGTCAGGCGGCGCGTCAGCGTGCGCATGGTGGGTGTGCCACGCGCGGAAGTCGCGGTCGTACATCAAGAGACGACGCACGGCTTCGCCGATGACATAGTCGCAACTGGACTGGATGTAGGTCGCATACGCACGCAAGCGTGCGGCGACGTCCGGCTCCAGCGACGTGGTGAATTTCGGACGAGGACCTGGGCGTGGTTTGGGTTTGATGAGTGGCATAAGCAACTCTCCTAAGGGGTCAGGGGCGACGCGACGGCTGAAGACACGCAGGCGGTGGACGTGTGAACCGGACGCCGAGCGCTCTTGCGCGCGCACTGTCCACCTATC
>JBOGIN010000638.1:0-2575 GCA_050742275.1 Vicinamibacteraceae bacterium | reverse complement strand
GTCTTTGGACCGCGCGTATCGAGGAGGACGCCATCATGCCAAGACCAACAACCGTCTCCCGGCGGGCCTTTCTCGGCTCGACAGCAGCCGGCATGGCGCTGGGTGCGTTCGGCCGCCCGAGCGTCGCGTATCAGGGGCCGAGCCATCGGCCGGGGCCGAGCGACCAGATTGTGCTTGGGATGATTGGCGTCGGCAACATGGGCATCGGGCGTCTGCGCGGCTTCATGGAAGAATCGGACACACGCATCGCCGCGATCTGTGACGTCGACCGCGCGCACCTCGACGAGGCCGTCACCGAGGTCGAGAAGACACGGGGGAACCGGCCGAAATCATTCGGTGACTACCGCCGCGTGCTGGACGATCCCGAGATAGACGCGGTGGTCATCGTCACCCCCGATCACTGGCACTCCATTCCGACGGTGCGGGCGTTCGAGGCGGGGAAGGACGTGTTCGTCGAGAAGCCCCTGAGCTACAGCGTCGCCGAGGGGCGCGCCATGGCGGACGCGTCGCTGAAGCACCAGCGCGTCAGCCAGATGGGCAATCACATCCACAACGAGCTCCCCAACTATCGTCGGGTCGTCGAGCTCGTCCGATCGGGCAAGCTCGGGCGCATCACGCGCGTCCACTGCTGGAAGACCTCATCCACGGAGTCGCGTCGGGTGAATCGGGCCGCGACGAAGCCGCCTGGGCTCGACTATGACTTCTGGCTCGGGCCGGCGCCGACCCGGCCCTATCATCCGCTGCGATCCCACAGCACGTTCCGGCAGTTCTGGGACTACTCGGGCGGAACGTTCATCGACTTCTGGTGCCACATCGTGGATGTCGTCGTCTGGGCCCTCGATCTGAAGGCGCCGCGGAGCGTGTTGGCGGCCGGCGGGCGGTTCTTCCTGGAGGATGAGACCGAGACACCGGACACGCTCGAAGTTGTCATGGACTATCAGGATCTGCTGTTCATGTTCAGCCTGCGCCCCACGCCGCTGCCGGGATTCGAGCACATGGGGAGCATCGGCTGCCTGTTCGAGGGCACCGAGGCGTCGCTGGTGGCCAACTACGAGGAGCACGAAGTGTGGATCGAGGGCAAGAAGGCGATCTTCTTCCCGCGGCCGGACCCCACGATTCCGGACTCACCGGGGCACCTCCGGGAGTTTCTCGACGCCATCAAGACTCGGAATCTCGAGACGACGTGCAATGTCCGCTACGGGCACCGGGTGACGAAGCCAGGCTTGCTGGCGAACATCGCGTATCGCACGGATCGGCGGATCCATTGGAACGACGAGAACGAAGACATCATCGGCGACAGCGAGGCGCGTCAATACTTGAGCCGTGACTTCCGGAAGCCTTACACCCTCTGACCAGCGGCGCGTCGGGATGCCGGCGATCTCCGTCGTCTTGCTGCTCGTGTGCGGCGCGGCCCCGCCCGCGTCTCGTTCTCCCGATGACGTGCGTCTGATAGGGAAGACGAAGTACCTGAACAACGCGCGTGCCGTCGTGACGCACACCATCGACGACTCGACGACGCACGTGCCGGCCGCGATTGACGCGATGGACAAGTACAGCATCAAGAGCACGATTTTCGTGAGCACGGAACAGGAGCCGGCGCCCGAGGAGCGGTTCTTTACTCAATTGCAGGTCTGGCGCCTCTGGCCGCGGCTCCAGCGTGCGTTCGAGAACGGCCACGAGATTGGCGCGCACGCTCGAACGCATCCCTGCCAAAGGCCGGACACCGCGGAGTACTGCTCGGCCGCATATACAGACGAGGAGGTCAGCGGGTCCCGCGACGATATCCTCCGCCGCACGTCGCAGCCACACGTCTGGACGTGGTGCTACCCGTGCGGCCACTGTGCAGGACACGAGTTCATTCGTAAAAAGATTGCTGCCGCCGGATATATCGTCGCGCGAAACTATCCGGACGAGCCGAACGATGGACACATCGTGCCGGATCTGCAGACGTGGGCCACCGACTTCTTCAACGCCCCCTACACCCAGGTGGTGCAGAAGCGCGGCGGGTCGGCGACCAGCGAGATCGTCGACGTCGACGTGTTGAACGCGAAGTTCGACGAGGTCTACACGAACGGCGGAATCTACAGCTTTCTCTCGCACCCGCAGTGGCTCGACTTCGGGCCCGATGGATTCTATGAGCGCCATCTGGCGCATGTTGGCGGGCGCGCCGACGTCTGGTACGTGCCGATGGGCCCGCTCTACGCGTATCGCACGCTGACCGAGCAGACGCAGGTGTCACCTGCACCTGCGCCGGGCGGCGGGCATGCACGCTTCACCGTGCGGACCACCTTGGACACGAACATCTACAACGGAAGCCTCACGCTTGCCTTCGACGCCCCGCCGGGGACCACCGTCGCCTCGTCTGGCCGGAAGCTTGCCGAGCGGGGCGATGGTCCAACCGATCGCTGGAACGAGGAATATGTCCGCTGGGACGAGGGCCGCCTCTACGTGACGGTTCGGCCGAACACGACGTTGGAGCTCCAGTGATCGCATGGATGATGCTCGCAGCGGCGCTTCTCGTTCAGGCAACGGCGCCGCCACAGGTTGAAGGCGTCTGGAGCGCGTCGTACAAGAC
>JBOGIN010000637.1:0-4710 GCA_050742275.1 Vicinamibacteraceae bacterium | reverse complement strand
TCAGCTCACAGTGGCTCCTATCCTGTCGGCGACCGCAACAGCCCCGCGTTGCACGAGGGCCCGATGCGTCAGTCGTGCATCTTCTTCGCCGGCTGGAAAGACGAAGCTGAGGACGTATCCAAGGACGAGCGTCGTCAAGACGCCGAACGTGGCCGGCCACATCTTCATTTCCGTGAAGTACGCGACGTAGACAGTCACGATCGTCCCCACGATCCCGCCAATCAAGACGGCCGTGCTCCGCGCGCGCTGCGTCAAGATACCGAGCAGGTAGATAGCGAGCAGCGGTCCGGCAAAGCTGCCGACCACGGCAATGCCAATCGTCACGAGATCACCGATTGTCGACAGGTTGCAGGCGACCAGCGTGCCGATTGCGCCAATCGTGAACGTGATGATCCGCGAGAGTCGTACCTGCTGGCGCTCTTCCTGCTCGGACAGCGTCACGGCCGCGACATCCCGACCCAGGTACAGCCGGTTGCAGAAGTCCACGACCGCGACCGTTGTGCTCGAGTTGATTGCCGAGTCCACGCTGGAGAGTGACGCCGCCATGATTGCAGCGATGACCAATCCGGTGACGCCGATTGGAAGCACTGTGCTCATGAAATGCGGCAGCATGCCGTCATTGGTCACGCCGGGTGGCAGCGGTTGCTGCTGGTAGTAGGCGAACAGGGCGAGGCCAACGAACGCCAGGCCGAGCATCCAGATCACGTCGCCCAGCGCGGTCACCATGAACGCTGGCCGCTCGTCCTTGATGCTCTTGGCAGTCTGGAACCGCTGGACGGTCATCTGATCGCTCGTGAATGCGCCGATACGGCTGATCAGGATCGCGGCGAAGATGCTAATCGCGGTCGGCGGACAGTTGAGGATCGCCGAGATCTTGTTGGTCATGCCCGGCTGGTCGAATCCAGGAAACGCCCAACTGATCGACGTCAGCCCGCGGGCATGCGCCGTTGTCCAGATATTGGCGAAGCCGCCCTCGACGTTGTAGACGATGATGCCGACCGTCACCGCCAAGCCGAGGATCATCACGCAGAACTGGATGACGTCGGTCCAGACGACGGCTTGGATGCCCCCGAGCGCCGTGTAGGTCGTCACGACAGCACCGAGCAGGACGATTGTCGGGATGAGCGGGATCCGCTCCCCGCTGGCCGCGTGCAACGCCAGGCACGGGACGTACAGCGCCGTGCCCATCCAACTAACGCGCCAGAGGATGAAGATGGCCGCGCCCAACGAGCGCACGCGCAGGTCGAATCGCCTCTCCAGGTACTGGTAAACAGAGAAGATGTTCAGCCGGCGGTAAAACGGCAGGATGAAGCGCGTGACGTAGAAATACGCGAGCACCCATGTGAGCAGGCTCGGCACGTAGACGAGGCCGTATCTGATCGCCGCTGACGGCTGGGTCATGTAGTCCGCACCGCTGTTCAGCGCCGCCATGAGCGAGAGCCCGACCGGTAGCCAACCCATCGATTGACCCGCGCGGAAGTACTCGTCGAGGTTCGACTGGCGGCGTGAAAAATAGGCACCAATCGCCGCCAGGACCGCCAGGTACCCCACGAGCACGAAGCCATCGACGATCCCGAAGTTGCTCTGTGTCACCTGCTGTGTCATCGCCTCGAGCTGCCACCGCGTTCCGCGGACAATCTGGCAGCATGTGTGCTCACTGCGGCGGATCGCGCCACGCCGGCGCTCGCCCGCGCTCAGACCGTCGCCGCTGACCGCATGCGTCAGATGTGCGGATAGTTCAACGGTTGTCCGGCATGTGGCATCTGCGCTTTGCTCAGATGCCAGCGCGCCAGGTTCGACACGACGAGCGTCTTGCGATCCTCGCCGGAGAAGACGATGTTCGTCGGCGACGCGAAGGTGATGCGCAAGGGATCGTGCGCCAACACTGTCAGCTCACCAGACGGCGAGACGCGATAGATGATGTCTGGCGCATAACATGAGACATACAGGTGCCCCTGCACGTCGAACGCCACGCCGTCCGGCACCGTCCCTGGCAGGTCGACGACTGGCTCGGGATCGCCCAGCGAGCCGTCCGTGCGAATCGGCAGCTTCACGACGCCAGGCATCAACGACATCACGACGTAGAGCGACCGGCCATCGTGGCTCAGACAGCAGCCATTGGCGAAATGGGTGACCTTCTGCGAGACAAGCGCGGTTTCCCCGCCGGGGCGGATGCAATACAGGCAGCCGTCGTGCTGCTGCCAGCGGCCCGAGTCCGTGACATACAGGTTTCCGTCGCGGTCGAAGACCGGGTAGTTCGGGTTGGCCATTTTCCGCTGCCGCGTGCCGTCCGAGTACATCGAGACCTTGCCGTCCGGCGTGGCCTTCATCACGGCTCTCTTCGCCATATCGCAGGCGTAGACGTTTCGGTTGGCGTCGAGGCACATGCCGAGCACGAACCCCTCTGTCGAGGCGATCTGCTCGTGGGTGCCGTCGAGCGTCACGCGATAGATCTGCCCCGCCTCCCCGCCGGCGTATGTCACCCCGTCCGGTCCGCGCGTCGCGCATTCGGGGTGGTCGAGCCCCTCGCAAAACACCGAAAAGCTGTCGATGCTCATCACGGCGTCTCGTTGGCGTGCCATGGGTGGTATCTTCCCGGCGTTACGGCTGCACGACGCTTCCGTCGGGCTCGATCTTGCTGATGCCACCCGTCGATTCGTAGAAGACGAACTGAAGCCGCGCCGAAACGGTCTCGTCCGGCTGGAGTGTGCGGTGTGTCCCGTTCTCGATCGCGTCGAGCAAGCCATGCCCCGGCCAACTCGTGAACGGCTCGATCGCCGTCAGGTGCATCGCCCGGTACCACGGATATCCGCTGGACGCCGACATCTCCTGCCAGAACCACGCGTACGGGAACAGGTCGACCGGCCAGGTCATCCCGACCCCGAAGCCCAGCTCGGTGTTCGTGAGCCCATACCAGCCGGATTCGAAGCCATGAAGGTACCCGAACGCCGCTCGTGGCTGGGTGCGCGGCGGGATACGCGACAAGTCCGTCCGCTTGCCGTCGCGTTCGACGCCCGGCCAGGCGTACACCTGACCGGGCGTCATCGGATTGAACGTGCTGTCGTAGCCAGCGTCGGCGCGGATCAGTCGGGCGCCGTGATCGATGCGGCACGCCTGGCCGAGCAACGGTTCGCCGTATGCGGGGTGATGGCCCCACATGTAATCCATCGGCTCGTCGCCTTCGTTGGTGATCCGCTCGTCCATGACGAGCACCGGCCGGTCGGGCGCCACGCGCATCGTCCGGCACATCGCAAAGGGGCTGCGGGCCAGGCGTGTG
This sequence comes from Vicinamibacteraceae bacterium, assembly GCA_050742275.1. Taxonomy (GTDB): domain Bacteria; phylum Acidobacteriota; class Vicinamibacteria; order Vicinamibacterales; family Vicinamibacteraceae; genus WHTT01. Next base: position 1,433 of record JBOGIN010000637.1, on the reverse strand, counting down.
GTCAAGCGAACCTCGCCCCGCTCGGGCGCCAGTTCGAAGTGCCACGCAGCCATGGACGCCTCACCGTGATAGCCGAGCTCGGCGCCCTTGTAGGTGCACGCCTCGCCGCCGTTCGGGAAGACTTCCTGCGAACCACCGGAATATGCATCAAGCCAAGCCGAAGCCGACTGGAGCGACGACGGCAGCCCGAGCCCTGGGCGCTTCAGCCCCCACGGCGTCTTGCCCAGGACGTCGATATTTCTCGGCTTGTAGACCAGTTGGTAGATGTCCGCGCCCTTGTCTGGCAGCACGACCGCCTCGAGCACCTCGTTCTCAATGACGAGGCGTCGCCAGCCGGACGAGTCGCAATCGGCGCGAACGTCGACGCTGCGAGACTGTGCGGGCATGAAAATGGCCGTAACGCTGTTCGCCAGAATTATACGTACTATTGTCAAAGTAACAATAAAATAGAATATGTACCGATTACAAGATGTTCTCGGATGCAGAACGTCCCCGCGGGCGCCAACGCGGTGCCGACGTGGCCTTCTGGTCCGGATTCCGCTACTGTGATTGCGTTTAGCCGATTGTAAGGTTGCGATGCCCAAGATGTCCGCCGCTCGGTCTTCGTCTGCGAAGGACCAGGCGAAGAAGCAGGAGTTGCCGCCCACCCGGCAGGTGGTGCGACACCGCGTTCGCTCCATGCTGCAAAGCATGATTCTCAATGGTGACAAACGGCCGGGGTCGAAGCTCGTTCAACTTCAGTTGGCGAAGCAGCTCGGGGTCGCGCAAGGCGTCGTGCGCGAGGCGCTCCTCGAACTGCAGGCCTGCGGTCTGGTCGAGAGCATCGACAATCGCGGCGTCTACGTCACCGAGATCAACACCGACAAGCTGATCGAGAGCTTCGAAGTGCGCGAGATGCACGAGGGGCTTGCCGCGCGACTCTGCTGTGAGCGCATCACGCGCGCCGACCTCCGGCAGCTGCAGGAATTGGCCGACAAGGCATACGAGATGGCCCAGCGCGGCAAGATTCAAGAGATGGCTGCGCTCGACCGTGACCTTCACGCCAGGATCGTTCACCTCTGTGGGAACGGCATGCTCATCCGCCTGGCAGACAACTACCGTGTCTTCGGCAAAATCGTCCGCGTCAACCGCGATGCCGTTGTCGTTCACGATGAACACGTGACGATCCTCAAGGCGATCGAGCAGGGGGACGGTGACCAGGCCGAGGCCCTCATGCGCCAGCACATTCGCGCGGCCCGACAGGCCCTGCACGAGCACATCGCGCAGAAACGGTTCGATCTCAGTTGGCTGCTGTGACCTCTCGACAGTGGTGTTCCGACGGCTAGGGTCAATGGTCGCGCCAGGTTCGTAGGCATCGTTCGGGCTTGTCTTGCAACTTCTGGCGGACTCGCATATTATCTATAAAATTTCTGAAGTATCGGTAAACAGTGACC
>JBOGIN010000636.1:0-2778 GCA_050742275.1 Vicinamibacteraceae bacterium | reverse complement strand
GACCTGGAGCGTTCCAGCGCCTCGCGATACGTTTCGCTCAGGCGCACGTGCCGAATCGGATAACTGTGAACCTGAATGAAAGGCGCGTCCTCAGGCGGGGGCCGGGACGCGCGATACGGCGTGATAGCGCCGAGGAACGTCGCGGCCCGCGCGTAATAAGGATCGAGCTCGCCCTTGGGAAATGGCCACTCTCCTCCAGACACGCCCGGGCGCGGGCCAAACACATGGGCGTTGATCGGCAACGTGCGCCCGCCCCAGTGATTGGTCGTGCCGCCAAATTGCCGCAGGCGCGACGTCATGAGGTAGTCGTACGGCAGGAGGCTGCCGGTGACCCGGCCACGATAGAGGCTCTGTGTTCCGAGATCCCGCCCCAGGCCGCCGGCTTCGACCACCAGCGCCTCTACGCCGCGCTCGGCGAATGCCGTGGCCAACGCGATGCCGGCCGCTCCTGCGCCCACCACGCACACACCGGTGGTGAGCGTGGCTCCGCTCTCCACCCTCCGAGCGTCCTCGAACGTCACGAGCGTGACCGGTCCGAAGGCCGGTCAATGACATGGAGAAGGGCAAACAGGCGTGCTTCGGTCTGAGAGACCTCCCAGTCGGCGACCGAGAGGGTACGCCCCATCGCGTAGTCGTCTCGTATCTGATCCTGGATGGCTGCCAGCGCGGACTCGCCGTCGCGGCCACGAAAGCGGCCGGGACGACGAAAGAGCTGCTCGGCGAGCTCGCCGGGGCTCTCGTCACCGAGGGCTTCGAGCGACGCCGGTCCGAGGACGCTCGGCTCGCCAGCGATGTCGAAACGGCGACGGAGCCGGTCGAGCGTGTCGCGTTGCCACGGGTGAAGCGTCTCGCGACCTCGGCGCAGAACGAGTAAGCCGGCGCTTCCTGCGGCCGCTGCGCCTGCGAGCGAGAGGAGCGTTCTGCGGGAGATGCTGCGATCTCGTTCGCGGCCGGGGCTTCGTGGTGTCTCAACTACAGGCGGACGGGTCAAACTTCCGAGACGTTATCAGAAGCCAGATTTCATCCGCAAGGGCGGGCGGAAGACGCTACACGACACCCCGACGCTCGAGCTCCTGCGCCAGCGCTGCCATGAGCCGCACGGCGTCGGCCCGGGCCTGGGCGACCTCGTCGCGAGACTCGCGCGTAAACCTCTCGTCCTGAATAGCGACCAGATTGATCAAGACGTTGAGCGCCGCGCCCTCGACGCCGGCACGGGCCATGAGGCCGGCCACGCCGGCATCCGAAACGGCGTGTGGATTCCCCCGCTCGGCGGTCGCGCGCGCGAGGCGCAGCGCTTCCAGGCTGAGTCGCATGACCTCCCGCGGCACGGACGCAGCGCGCTGTAGCGCCGACTCGATCGCGCGAGCGGCGGCCTCCTCCTCCGCCGGCGTGCTCTTGGGCAACCGGCGCGCGGCCACCACATCCATGAACGCCCGCGTGTCTTCGTCCATGAGCGTCGCCAGACGGGCCTTGAGCGCCTGCGCCCGCTCGGCCTCCGCGCAGAGCGCCGGCGACACTGCTTCGAACCCGGGGCGGCCGACGGTCACGTTCGCCACGAGCGCAACGAGCGCGCTGCCAAGACTGCCCGCGAGCGCAGCAACCGATCCACCGCCCGGCGCTGGCGCCTCCGAGGCGACCTCGTCGACGAACCGCGCCACCGTCATGCTTCCCAACGGCGCCTCTGGCTCGAAGTGCGCCTCGATGATCTTCTTGTTCACATCGAACGGCGCGATCTGGTCCAGGCCGAGCGACCGGACGGCGATCTCCATCAATTCCGCCAGTGACGCACCGGTCGACTTGCCCTGCCGACGCAGATAGTAGCGGCCCGCTTCGCTGATCGGCTGGCGCGGCGTCATGCCGACCAGCTCCGATCCCGTGACGCGCAGGCCCAGCTTGGCGGCTTCTTCGCACACGACCTCGAACACCGTGTGCAGCGGCGTGGTCTTGTAGTCCAGGAGGTTGATGGAGACCTGTGCCTGACGATATTCCTCGATGTACCAGCCGATCGCCCGCACGCGAGGCAGCCGGCCGGCCACACGGACTGGTTGCCCGTCCGTCCCGCGAACGATCCGTCCGTCGGCGTCGCGCTTGGCTCGGCCCGCCTCTCGAATCGTCAGCGCGATCTCGTGTGCCAGGCGCCGGTCGCGCGTGTTGAGGTTGACGTTGTAGGCGAGCAGGAAGTCGCGCGCGCCCACGATGGTGGCGCCGTAGCCAGCGTCGAAGTGGGCAGGCCCACAATCCGGCTGCCAGGCAGGATCGCGAAGCTTCTCCTGCAGTCCTTCGTACTCGCCGGCGCGGATGTCTGCGAGACTACGGCGCGTCGGAGACGAGGCCGCATGCTCGTAGAAGTAGACTGGCACCCGCAGGTCATCCGCAATTCGTCGTCCAACTGCGTGCGCCATCTCGACGCACTCCGCCATGGTGACATCGGCCACCGGCACGAACGGACACACGTCCATCGCGCCAATCCTCGGATGCGCCCCTTTGTGCGCGCGCATGTCGATGTGCTCCGCCGCAGCATGCGCCACGTTGACCGCCGCATTTTGCACGGCCTCTGGCTCACCGACGAACGTGTACACCGTTCGATTGGTGTCGGCACCCGGATCGACGTCCAGCAGCTTGACCCCTGAAACGCTCGAGATCGCCTGCGCGATGGCCTGGATCACGTGCTGGTTGCGGCCATCGGACAAGTTCGGAACGCACTCGACGAGTCTAGGCATGCTCAGCTCCAACGAGGAAGGACACGAAGAGCTTCACCACGAAGAGCACGAAGGACAC
>JBOGIN010000635.1:0-2572 GCA_050742275.1 Vicinamibacteraceae bacterium | reverse complement strand
TCGTTCGGCATCGACATTCCCAACGGCGAGTACGAGCTGCTGTTCTCGATGGTCGATCGGTCGCGACAGGCACGTGACCATGGCCCAATGTGGTTTGTCGCCGAAGGGAGGGACTCGACGACGCGGTTCACGGTTCCAGCGGGCCAGCTCGTCGAGCAGACACTGCGTACACGGGTCGTCGATGAGCGGCTGGACGTCCTCGTGAACTCGACGACCGACGGCGACTGGATTCTCAACAGCCTCGTCATCACCCGCGTCGAGCCGATCATCGGGCATGTGCCGATCCGCCGAGTCTCAGGAGACCAGGACGTGACGGTTCGCGCGACGATCAGCGGGCCCGACCCAATTCGCTCCGCCGAGGTGACTTACGGTAGCGAGACAGGCGGATACAGACGGGTGAGCATGACGCCGAGCGGGCCGAGCACATATCAAGCGATCGTGCCGCGATCGGACTTGGTCGACGGCTTGCGCTACTTCATTACCGTCGTCGACGCCGCCGGCCGGCGCGGCTCACTCCCGAGGGAGGGCGCCGACGGCGCTTTCCGCCTGGCTGGGACACGAGACACCAGGGCGCCGGCGGTCACGCACAAAAAGGTGCGGCGCTGGCGCCCGGGCGAGGCGCTCGCGCTCAAGGTCGAGGTCTCTGATGAGTCGGGAGTGGGCCTCGTGTATGTGCGGTATCGCGGCACGAGCCAACACCAGGATTTCCAGCGGCTGCGGATGTTGCCGACCGGTCGTAGAGACGAATACGAGGCTGAGATCCCGGGCGCTGATCTCGATGGCCGATGGGACTTCATGTACTACATCGAGGCGTTCGATACGTTCGGGAACGGCCGAATCTACCCGGATCTGGAGACAGAGACGCCGTATGTGTTGGTCGACCTGCATTCGCCGGACGCAACCACCGACACCGTCGAAAGCGCATCGTTGAAGTGATGAGCGTCCGGCGCCGACCTGGATCCGAACAGCGCAAACGGCACGTTCCGCGTTCTTCAACCTTCCCTTGGAGGAGGTGATGCTATGCGACGTTTTATGCTTCGACGCCTGGCGTTGTTCACGGCCGGTCTGCTGGTGCTGGCCATCCCCGCCGCGGCTCAAGTCACCACCGCGACGCTTTACGGACTTGTCGTCGATGAAAGCGGATCGGTGCTGCCTGGCGCGACGGTCACCGTGACCCATGAGGGCACCGCCGCCACGAGGACAATCGTGACGAATCAGACCGGCGCGTTCGCGCTGAGCGCGCTGCCGATCGGGACGTACACGGTGAAGATCGAGATGCAGGGCTTCAAAACGCAAGTCCACACCGGTCTCCAGCTCGGGAGCGCACAGAGCGTGCGCCGGACCTACCAGCTCGGGGTCGGCGAGATCGCCGAGGACGTCACGGTGGAAGGCGTCGCCCCGCTCGTGAACACGACGTCTTCCGAGCAGCTTGACACGATCGGTCGACAACAGGTCAGCGAGCTGCCGTCCAGCCGGCGGAACGTCACCGGCCTGCTCCGGCTGGCGCCAGGCGTCGACCCGACGGGCGGACACCGCGGCGTCCGGTTCAACGGTGTCGGGAAGCACGGTGCGGGCATCACCGTGGACGGCACCGATGCGAACTCGAACCCGGAAGGTCGCGGCATCTCACAGTACGGCGGCGAAAACTACATCGACATCATGAGCATCGAGGCAGTGCAAGAAGTCCAGCTCGTCAGGGGGATCATGCCGGCCGAGTATGGCGGCGTGGTTGGTGGGCAGGTGAACCTGATCAGCCGCTCTGGCACCAACGCGTTCCATGGGTCGATCTTCGAGAACTATATCGGCGAGTCGCTCAACGCCCGCGATGTGTTCCTGTCCCGAGACGAGCCGAAGCCGGCCGTCACGTTCAACCAGTTCGGGGGGTCTCTCGGCGGGCCCGTCCTCCGCAACCGGGCTTTTTTCTTTGGCACCTACGAGGGATACCGGGAAGAAGCGGGCACGCGGGTGCAGGACGAGGTACCAACGCCGCAGTTGCGCGAGCAGATCCTCGAGGCCTTGCCCTATCCCGAGACCGAGATCGTGCTCAACACGCTACCGCTGCCGACCGAGCCCATCGACGAGGACATCGGGTTCTTCGTCGCTGCCCGCAACCGCGAGCGCCGGGAAAATCATGTCGTCGCCAAAGGGGAGGTCCTGATGTTGGGCGGCGGCCGCCTCTCGGTCACTTACACCCGGATGCGCCCCTTTTCGCTGATTCCCAACATCCACACCGACGGGTCGAACGATCGCGTGTTCCTGCACGCACAGGACCGCGTGGCCGCCAACTTCGTGAAGACCTTCCGGAACTGGGTCTCTGAGAGCCGCTTCGGTTACAACCGCAATGACATGGAGCGGCTCGACAGGTTCTTCGAGGTGCAGGACCCCTCGACCCCTGAGGAGAACCTGTGGGGTCGACGGATAGGCCTGATCTCGGTCGGGGGACTCTTCTCGAGTCCAAGCACGGAACTGTGGGATATGGAGGGCACGGCGTACAGCGTCGACCAGAAGGCCAGCCGCACGATAGGAAATCACCTGCTGAAGCTCGGTGTCCGATGGATGAGGCAGACCGGCG
>JBOGIN010000634.1:0-3606 GCA_050742275.1 Vicinamibacteraceae bacterium | reverse complement strand
TCGAACAGGAGAACGGGACGTTGACTGCCGTGCTCGTGACCGACTTGACGGAGCAGCAGCGGCAGGCGGCGCTCCGGGCCGCTCACGATGCCCTGCATCGACGCCAGGAACGCCTCACCGCCGAGCTCCTAGCCCTGACCAGGCTCCAGGAAGCCAACGGCCGTCTCGCCGCCATCGTCGAGTCGTCAGACGATGCGATCATCAGCGTCGACTTCGATGGCATCATCACGAGCTGGAATCGCGGCGCCGCGCGTCTCTTTGGCTATGCACCAGACGACGCCATCGGTCGGCCCGTCACGATGCTGCTGCCTCCCAACCGGCCCGACGAAGAGCCGCGCCTCATCGAGCGCGTGCGGCGCGGACAGTTGATCGACCACTACGAGACCGTCAGGCGCCGCAAGAACGGGGACCTCGTCGAGATCTCCCTCACCGTCTCGCCAATTCGCAACGAGCGAGGAGAGATCATCGGCGCCTCGAAGATCGCCCACGACATCAGCGAGCGGAAATGGGCTGAAGAAGCCCTTCGCCGACGCACGGCGCAATTCGCCACCCTGCTCAACGAGGCCCCTCTCGGCGTGTACCTGGTCGACGACCAGTTTCGAATTCGCGAGATGAACCCGGTCGCCCGTGCGGCGTTCGGCGGCATTCAAGATGTGATCGGCCGCGACCTCGACGAAGTGCTTCACATCCTCTGGCCGCCGGCGTACGCCGATGAGATGATGGCGCTCTTCCGCCACACGCTGGAGACCGGAGAGCCGTACATCACGCCAGAACGGAGCGAGAAGCGCCGCGATCGCGGAGTGGTCGAGTACTATGAATGGCAGATCAATCGTATTCCCCTCCCCGATGGCCATTACGGCGTTGTCTGCTATTTCAGGGACATCTCCGCGCAGGTCCGGGCGCGCCTAGCGCTGGCCGAGTCCGAGGCGCGGTTTCGACAGCTCGCCGACAGCATGCCTCAGATCGTCTGGAGCGCCCGCCCCGACGGGCACATCGAGTACTACAACGAGCGCTGGTATGAGTTCACCGGCTTCGCGCGCGGCGACTTCAACCAGTCCAACTGGGAAGCCATCCTGCACGCGGACGATCTGCAGCGATGCAGAGACGCCCTTGCGCGCGGCGTTCGCGAGGGCAAGCCGTATCAGATCGAATGCCGCCTCAAGGATCGTGCGACGGGCGAGTATCGCTGGTTCATGGAACGGGCGCTGCCGGTTCGCGACGAGCGTGGCCTCATCGTGAAATGGTTCGGCACCTGGACGGATATCGACGATATGAAGCGCCTGCACGAGGAACTGCGTGAAGCGAACCGCATCAAGGATGACTTTCTCGGAACGCTCTCGCACGAGCTGCGGACTCCGCTCAATGCCATCCTGGGCTGGTCCCAGCTCCTGCGGAGCGGCACGCTCCCAGTCGATACGCAGCAACGCGGGCTGGAGTCCATCGCCCGCAGCGCCAAGGTGCAGGTGCAAATCGTGGATGACCTTCTCGACGTGTCTCGGATCGTCTCCGGCAAGCTTCAGATCGAGCATTCGCCGGTCGACGTGGGACGTGTGATGACGGCAGCCCTGGACACGATGCGAGGCCCGGCCACTGCGAAAGGCATCGTGCTGACGGTGTGCGACGATTCAGGCAGCCCGATATTCGTCGACGGCGACGCCAATCGCCTGCAGCAGGTCTTCTGGAACCTGCTCTCGAACGCCGTCAGGTTCACGCCGTCGGGGGGCCGTATCGAGGTCGACGTGCGCCGCAACGGGCCGACGGTCGAGATCGTCGTCAGCGACACGGGCCCTGGAATACGGAAGGACTTCCTGCCTCACGTGTTCGAGCGGTTTCAGCAGGCAGACAGCACGGCCGCGCGGCGGCACGGAGGACTCGGGCTTGGCCTTTCCATCGTGCAGCACATCGTGGAAGCGCACGGTGGCAGCGTCGCCGCCGACAGCCCGGGCGACGGGCAAGGCGCGACGTTCGTCGTGCGCCTCCCCATCCGCATCGGGAGCGTGCCCTCGACGACGGGGCGCAGCGCGGAGGACGACCGCGTGAATGCCGCCCTTATCGGCGTTCGAGTGCTGGTCGTGGACGATGACGGCGACGCGCGCGATCTGACTCGGGCCCTGTTCGAGCCTCGTGGCGCCAAGGTCGAGACGGCCGGATCTGCCGCCGACGCCCTGAGCGCGCTGCGACAGCGCACATTCGATGTGCTGCTCTGCGATATTGGCATGCCCGAACAGGACGGGTACTCACTGCTCGACGCGGTCCGGCAGCTTCCAGGAGACCGCGGCCGCGTGCCCGCGATCGCGGTGACCGCGTACGCGAGCCTGCAGGAGCGCGCTGCAGCGCTCGACGCCGGCTTCGATGCCCATGTCGCCAAGCCGGTTCGACCTGACCACCTGGCCGCCGTCGTCGTGGACGTTCTCAAAAGGCCGCAATCGCGGTCGTCCGCCTAGTGCGCAACATCGGCGGAAGAGACACCCTCCCCTCGCGGCGACGACCCGTTGTTCGGTGTTGCGCGGAGGACCCGAGGTCGGATGGCCCTACGTACGAGCCATGCTACACTGGCAGAGCTTGACAGAGAGCATTGCGGCTCGATCTGGCGCGCCATTGCGCATCCTCGTGGTAGACGACGATCGAGACTCGGCCGAGATGCTGGTGGCCTTCCTGAGCTCGATGGGATACGAGCTGCGTGCGGCCCACGACGGTCCTGCGGCACTCGCGGCGTTCAGCGCCTTCCGCCCGGACCTGGTGCTTCTCGACATCGGACTGCCCCGATCGAACGGCTATGACATCGCACGCACGATTCGCCACGAGTCCCGCGGCAAGCGTCCCGTGATCGTGGCAATCACCGGCTGGGGACAGGATGAGGACAAGCGGACGTCGGCCGACGCTGGCTTCGACCATCACATGGTCAAGCCGGTGGATCTCGCTGTGCTCGTGAAGCTAATCGGCACGATCCAGACCGTCTGATTCGAGCTGAACGGCGCGGTGACGAGCCGTTCCTCTCTTCCGCCTCGTCAACGCCGCGCCGCGCTCACGATGCGGGCCCCGTGCCCGGATGCGTGGCCGACCGCTGGACGCGGTTGCGCGCCGACACCAGGGCCTGCTTGAGCTCGGTCTCACACGCCGCGAGCTGTTTCTCCGCGTCTGCGCGCTGGCGCTTCCCGTCGTCGGCAATGCGCAGCGCATCATCGATCGTGGCGATGAGCGCGTCGTTGGCCCGCTTCACTGCATCGATGTCGACGACGCCGCGCTCCGCCTGCGTACGAACGGTCTGAGTCGACGTGCGGAGCGCATCCGCGTTGGCCGTGAGCAGCTCGTTGGTGAGATCCGTCGCTTTCTTGAGGGTCTCGCCAGCCTCCGCCGATCTGGCGATGGTGAGCGCCATTGCGAGCTGCTGCCGCCACAACGGAATCGTGTTGGCCATCGTCGACGCGATCTTGCCGACGAGCGCCTTGTCGTTCTGCTGCACCAGGCGAATCGACGGCAGGCTCTGGAGCGTGACGTGGCGCGTGAGCTTGAGGTCGTGGACGCGGCGCTCGAGATCCTCACGCTTCGACCGAAGATCGCGAAGCTCCTGCGCCTTGAGCACGTCGCCGCTCGTCTCCGCCTCCT
>JBOGIN010000633.1:0-3544 GCA_050742275.1 Vicinamibacteraceae bacterium | reverse complement strand
CCGCTGCTGCAGGCGCTGGTCACGGACCAAGACGCGGACGTGCGCCGCGCCGTCACCTACGTGGCCGGCGTGCAGGGCGAGCCCGCCAAGGCGGTTGTTGCGACCGCGCTCGAGGACGTTGACCCGATGGTCAAGCGCCGAGCCCTGGAGGCGCTCGTCCGCATGGGCCAGTCGTCCGACAAACCCGGCCTTGTGCCCGTCTCCGACATCCTTGCGCTCCTCAATGACAATGACCGCTTCGTGCGTTGGGCGGCGCGGACAGTGCTCGAGCGCACGCCGCGTGCCGAATGGAAGGACCACGTGCTCGAGGAGACCAATCCGCTCGGCGCAATCGAGGGCATGGTTGCCTGGATTCGCACCGCAGGGTCCGACAGCGTTCAGCCCATCATCGACAAGCAGTTCACGATGGTGAAGGAGAGCCTATCGATTGAGAATCAGCTACGCCTGTACCGCGCGATCCAACTGACAGCGATCGACTTGCCTGGCGGCCTACCGCTGGAACGGCGCAGGGAGCTCTACGACGTGCTCGCGGCCCGGTTCCCAGCGCAAGACGAGCGCTTGAACCGCGAGCTCTCGCTGCTGCTGGCCTACACGGGGCAGGCGGGGGCTGTTGGTGAAATCCTCGCGGCGATGCCAACGGAACACGAGAACCAGGCGCTACAGATTTGGTATGCGTATACGCTGCGGACCGTCAAGGACGGCTGGGAAGCGGAGCAGAAGATAGAGCTGGCGCGTTGGTTCGGCCAGGCCGCGAAGTGGCGGGGCGGCTCCAGCTACGCGCGCTACATGGGCCAACTCTTCGATCAGAGCATGGAATTCTTCACGGAAGAGGAGAGGTCGGCCGCCGCCGAGCTCGCTCCAGATTATGCGCCACTCACGCCGCAGGAGCTGTCGCAGATTGCAGCGCGCGAGCAACAGGAGCAGGCCGGCCGTGGCGCTGGAGCTGGGCCCGGCGGTCGTGCGGCCGGAGCGAGGCAGAGCGGACAATCACAAGCGGCAGAGCCGCGCAGCGCTGGCGCTCAGGCGCAAACAGCCGAGCGGCCGAGACCTGGGACTCAGACGACCCTGGCGCGACGCTCTGTCGGTGTGTCGCGGACGAGCAAGGAGGAGATTTTCGAGTACCAGATCTTCGTGCCTCAACGCCGTGAGCCGGATCCATCCGAGGGCCGCAGGATCTTCGAGAGCGACTGCGGGTCGTGCCACCGGTTCGGAGGCGTCGGCACGGACCACGGATCGTCTGGACCGCCGTCTCTCACGGACATCACGGCACGCGCCACGAAGCGCGAGATGCTCGAATCGATTCTGTGGCCGAGCGACACGGTTGCGGCGGAGCACCAGACGACGACGATCGAGACCGCCGACGGCCGCACGATCAAGGGTCTCGTGCTGAAAGAGGACGCGCAGACCGTCACGCTCAAGACGACGACAGACGAGCGTCCCGTCGAAATGCCCACAGCGCAGATCAAGTCGCGCTCCAAGACGAACAGCTCGATCATGCCTGAGAACCTGCTGGACGCGTATTCGCAGCAGCAGATCGCCGGCCTGCTCGCGTTCCTGTTGGCGCCTCCGCCGGCCGGAGCCACGGCACAGTAATCCCGAGAACAAATCGAGGACCATGATGAAAGCGTTTCTAGCGAGCCACCGAGCCAGAACGATACTGGCTGTCGTCTTCGCCGTTGCGTTGGCGGTCCCTACGATCTGGCCATCCGCCAGCGTCCTCAGGCCTGCTCATCAACAACCGGGTGCCCGCGAGCAGTCCCTGCGGCTGCCTGCAGGGGGCCAACAACGGCCCGGCGCACAGTCCGGAGGACGACGGGGCGGTGGTGACGGACCACGTATCGCGCCACTGCCATTCGCGGACCGTTCGGGCTTTGACAGCATGTTCAACGGAACCAGCCTCAATCCCGGTGAGCAGCAACAGCGGGCCGCTCAAGAGGCGGCAGAGAAGCTAGCCGCGGCACAGCCACAACCATCGGGTGGATCGAGCCCAGGACGGGGAGGGCGGCGGCGTGGTGGCTCTGGCCGAGACGCCGAGGTCTCCATGTTCCAGGACTGGGACGGCGATCCACAGTTCTGGCGTGTCGAGAATGGCGTGATCGTCGGTGAGAGCACACCCGAGAAGGTCGTCGGCCCCAACACCTTCCTCATCTGGCGCGGAGGCACGCCAGGTGACTTCGAGTTGAAGGTGGAGATCAGGATGAACTCCACCAACAGCGGCATTCAATACCGAAGCAAGATGCTACCCGCCAATCAGGGGAGAAGCCCCGACGAGCCCGGCCATATATGGCGGCTCGGCGGCTACCAGATGGACATGGACTTCGCTAACAACTATCCAGGCGGACTCTACGAGGAAGCGGGCCGCGGTTTTCTCGCGGAACGCGGCACGGTCGCCTATATCGCGCCAGATGGCACCAAGGGAGCCATCGGCCAACTGAGAAGCCTTGAAGAGTTGAAGGCTTCGTTCAAGCCAGGTGAGTGGAATCAGTTCCACATCATTGTGCGTGGCAACACACTGGTGCATATCGTCAACGGCTTCGTCACGGCGGTGTGCATTGACGATGATGTGAAAGGGCGTGCAATGGGCGGACTTATCGGCTTCCAACTGCACGGGGGAGATCCGATGAAGTTGGAGCTGAGGAATCCTGTGATCAAGATGATGTGACCGGATGAGCCGATCTACCAGCGTCGTAATAGCCCACGCTTGGGTTTCCGGAACGAGGATGGCGCTCCTCAACAGTTGCTTGCTCCTGACCGCTGTCGCCGTGCGGCTCGTGAGTGTGCCTGCGTGGGCCCAGCAGGTTGCAGAGCCGGCGTCGTGGCGTGAGGTCACGACGACGCACATCGAACGGGACTTTGCACTCGACCGCCTGCCACCCGATGAGGGCCTCGTGGCGCCGATTGCCGACCCGTCGCTGGCACCAGAGTCGGATATCGCTGACCAACTGGAGATCGTTCGCGCGGCGCTTCTCTCGTGGACACCCGGCCATGTGCAGGACCCTGTTCAGCGCGTGCGGAACCTTCTCCTCGTCGCCGCCGTTCCGGATGTATTTCAGGTCGATCCGCTCGAACGCTACGTCCCTTGGGCCGTTTTCGAACGGCTACAGAAGGATGTCCCAAGAAGCGAGCTGGTCAAGCTGCTCTATTGGGTGGCGAAACATCCCTCGGAGGGAGACGACAGAGCCGTCGATCAGCTCCGCTTTCTCGGTCTGGCCGGGCCGGCTGACCTGGCGACAACGCGGGAACGCGTGACGATCTATGCGCTCAAGCTCCTCGGCCGATTGATGAAGAAGCTCGCCCACCACGGAGGTAGCCCCGTCGTCCCGTCCCACACCAGTGGCCGAGCAGTGCGAAACTGCACGGACCCAGCTTGATCCTCCATTTCGTTCTGCACAATACACTCTCCACACCGTAAGCAATTGTTCGCACCTCGCGTCGATGGAACGGACTCATATCTGCGTGCACAGAGGGTTACTTGCCAGTGACGATCTTGCAAGTCGTGGTTTGTCACTGCGAAACGAAGGCATCTACACGGGATGTCCTTGAC
>JBOGIN010000632.1:0-2159 GCA_050742275.1 Vicinamibacteraceae bacterium | reverse complement strand
CGGATCTCCCGAACGCCGGGGCGAACCAGTCACTCGGTGCGACGAGCGTTGCGGTTTCCGTCCAGGCGCATCCGGTCTGCGTGAACACATACGCTTGGGGGCCGAAGAAGACTGAGGACACGAGCCGGGTGCCAACTTCCCCCTCAGGAGGTACGAAATTCTGGAGCGCTCCGGTGTCGAAGTTCGGTGCGCCGACAACCACCGTGCCGCCGTCGATCGCGACGGACCAGCCAAAGCCATCGGTCGCGCCCGACAGCTCCGCGGTTTCCGTCCACGCGCTCCCGGTTCGTGTGAACACGTACGCCGCGCCGCTACCACCGGTCCCCCACGCCCCCACAACAATGGTATTGCCGTCGATCCCCACGGACTTGCCGAAGAAACCACCTGAATGGCCATTCGACGCGGCGAGCGTCGCGGCCTCGGTCCACACGCCATCCGCTTCCGTGAACACGTGCGCCGTGCCCGTGGCCCTGAACCCGCCGCAGGGGGGTTCGCCCACGCAGCCGGCGGACCACTCCGCGCCAACGACGATCGTGTTGCCGTCAATCGCCACGGCGGTGCCGAAATAGTCCCCGGCCGCACCGTTCGGGGCGGTGAGCACCGCCGTCTGGGTCCACATACCGCTGGTTTGCGTGAACACATAGGCCGCGCCTTGGTCGCTCTTTCCATTGACGTCGGTATACCGTGCACCGACGACTATTGTGTCGTTGGCAATGGCCACCGAATAGCCGAACTCGTCGCCGGCGGCTCCACCTGATGCGGTCAGCTGCGCGGTCGGTATCCAGGTACCGAAGACTCGAGTGTGGATGAACGCAGCACCCTGGCTGGTGTTCCCGCCGACGGCGGCTCGAGACGCGCCGACCACCACGGTCTCGCCGTCAATAGCTACGTCCGCACCGTCGTCGCCGGCCGGGCCGTCTGGCGCGGTCAGCGTCGCCTCCTGGACCCACTGGTTACCTCTGCCCTGGCCAGTTGCGATCATGGGCGTTGCCATGACCACGGACGCCAGTACCGCCAGGCGACACACTGTGGTTGTTACACGCATTGCCTTCATCCGTCGCCTCCCTTCAACTTGCCCTTGCCTATCGTTTGGGCGGCCGCAACCCTCTTGGGGAACGCGATCCGTCTCTCACTCGGCGCACGCAGGCTGCGACTGCTGCGGCAGTTGCTGATCGAAAGCAATCGAGTCAAGGCACCCTGCCAAACCGATGCCGCGCCGTCGCGTGGTGAAATCAAGGTTCGATTTATCTATGCCGGTTGAATCTCTCGCTCTACGCAGACTTCAGCGCTCCGTTCCGCCGGCTTCCTCGAGCTCATCCAACCGCAAAGCTTCACGAGGTTGCGCAGGAATACACTGAGGCGTTCCTCTTTGACGGCGCCCAGAAGCGACTTCTGTTCATCTGCATTTTTCATCCACGCTCTGTCATGCGGGCCCTGATAACTCTTGGCGCATTGCTGGTAACCGAGAGATCAAAATCTGCACGGTCGCGATGTTGGCTGCGAGCCCGAGATTCGAGCTCCTGGGCTGCCATGCCGAAAATGGCGGTTTGGGGCCGGGTCGGGAGATACTGAGATTCCGAAGGGAATCGCGAATTTTCGAAGGAACTGGCGCGCCCGGCAGGATTCGACCCTGGGACATCCGGCTTAGAAGGCCGTGGGAACGAGGCCACCTGGGGCAGCGGGAAGCCGCTGCCCCCGTTTTTCTCAAGGTTTTCGCCTACACGAGACTACCTCGACCGACCCCAGCCGCTACCGATTGTCAGTCAATTGTCAGTCGCTTAGCGGCACGGGGTCGAACGAGGGTCACGTGTCGCGCAGCAGCGCGGCGAGGTCCCGGCTGCCGTGGACCACGCGCTGAATCAGGACGTCGTTCGCCTCGACTCCGTACAGGACGAGGTACCGCCCCGCTGGAAAGACCCGAAGACCCGGACGAAGGTCGTCCCGACGCCGGCCAGCGCGCGGGTATTGACCCAAGAAGAGAAACCTGCGGTAGATGGACTCGAGGAGGCGGTCCGCAACTTCGAGACTGCCGCTCTCGACAGCGATGTAGTACGCGAGCTCGTCGATGTCGGCCTGAGCCCTTGGCGAGAGGCGATGCGCCATCAGCGGGACGTCGCGGAACGCTCGAGCTCAATTCGGCGGCGCAGTCGCTGCTTCGC
>JBOGIN010000631.1:0-8869 GCA_050742275.1 Vicinamibacteraceae bacterium | reverse complement strand
GCGCGCATCGGATACGACTGATTCCCCTTCCGCACCTGTGCGTGGCGCTCGCGCTCGAGGAAGACCTGGTCGCGACCCGCCTCATCTCTTCCCTCCGCGAGCGCGAGCAGGCTGCGACCGGTCATCGCGTCTGGCGGCTCGAGCCCCGCGGCAGCCAGAAACGTGGGTGCGAGATCCGACAGGTTGACGAAGCCATCGACCGTCGTGCCTGCCTTGACCTTGCCCGGCCATCGGATGGCCAGTGGCATATGAGCGCCGGCGTCGTACACGTTGGCCTTCGCACGCGGGAACGGCATCCCGTTGTCGGCGGTGATCACCACCAGCGTGTTGTCGAGCTCACCGGCGGATTCGAGGCGCTCGAGGATCTCACCGACCTCGCGGTCGAATCGTTGCGCTTCGGCGAGGTAGTCCGCCAGGTCGCTTCGCACCGCGCGCGTGTCCGGCAGATGACGAGGCACCTCGATCCGATCCAGGTCGATTCCAGCGGCGGCGCCTGATCCCTCGTCGTACGGTCTGTGCGGATCCTGACTCCCGAACCAGAACACGAAGGGCTGCTTCGAGGGCCTGCTCGCCAGAAACGCTGCGAAATCCTTGAACTGTGTGCCGGCAGGGTTCCGCGTACGGCCGCCAGGCTCGAATCGACCAGGTCCCCACCCCTTGCGCGTGTAGCCGACGTAGTATCCCGCCTCCTCGAGAAGGTCCGGATAGACGGGAAAGCGGGAGGGCAGAAATCCATGCAGCATCGCGCCTTGGGCGAGCCGATGCGGATATTGGCCGGTGAGGATGGCGGCGCGAGATGGTGTGCAGGATGGCGCTGCCGTAAACGCGTTGCTGAACAAGGCGCCTTCGCGCGCCACACGATCGAAGACCGGCGTGGAGATCGCGGTGTCGCCGTACGCGCCGGCATAGGGCCAGGACCAGTCGTCAGCAATGGCGAGCACGATGTTGGGCGCCGCTGTCCAGCCTGATCGCGCCTCTTGCAGAGGAGGAGCGCTGGCATCCAGCCGCGCACGGCTTGCGCCAAGCATGCCGACCAAGGCCAACATTGCGACCGCGACACATTGACGCAACACACGGCTGACACTGCGCGGTGATGTCATGACGTCTCCCATGCGTGGGCTTGGACGCAACGCCGTTCACGTCGGACGTAGCGCGCGGCGTTCAGGCCGCGCGACGTGAAAGGGTCAAGTGAACAGCATCGTCCTTAGAACGCAAGGCGCAGACCGAGCTGCACGGTTCGTGCGGGTCCCGCGCTCGAGACCACGCCGAAGTTCGGCCCGCCAAGCACATGGCCCGGCATGTCGAAGTTCGGATGGTTGAACATGTTGAACAGCTCGATCCGGGCTTGCAAGACACGTTCGCCGCCGAGCGCCACGCTCTTGGCGAGCGACAGATCGAAGTTGATGATGCCGTCGCCGCGAAGCACGCCGCGGGGGCTGTTCCCGAACGTCAGCGGCGCCGGCTGCGTGAACGCCTCGGTGTCGAACCAGCGGGTGATCGAGCGCTCGCCGGTCGGAAGCTCCGGATCCGCAACCACATTCGCCCGCAGCGCTCCGGCCGAGAACGCGTTCGTGGTGTTGGTCTGCGTCGTGACCGAGAACGGTGGGCCCGACTGCAGGGTTCCCAAGACCCCGACCGACCATCCGCCGACGACATATCCGAGCCAGCCGCCGCTCAGCCAGCGCTTGCCCGGCCCGATCGGCAGCTCGTACACGCTGCTGATCGTCAGGCGGTGTCGGATGTCGTTGCCCGACGGTCCGTAGTCGGCCCGCCGGTTGTAGAAGTCGGAGTACACGCCCACATCGCCCAGATCCGACCCTCCCATGTCCGTGTCACTGTCGAAGCGCGCGTAGGCGTAGGTGCCGAGCAGGCTGAGCCCACGGTCGAAGCGCCGCTCCACACGGAGCGTGCCCGCGTGGTAGTCGGAGCGGCCGATGGAGGGCAGCGCGATCGTCACGTCGGAGAACTGCGGGAAGGGACGGTCGGCCTGCGTGACGCCCGGCTCGAGGTCTTCCGGAAAGATCTGGTTGATCGAGAGGTTCTGCCCCGGCAGCTTGCGAGACAGGTTTCCCACGTACGCGGCCTCGACGACGATGTGGCCGGGGAGCTCCTGCTGGAGCCCAATGTTGAATTGCTGAGCGTAGCTGGCCTTTCGGTCCCGCTCGAAGAAGGTGACCTCCGTGGTCGTGGGCTCGCCGACCGGCACGGCGCCGAACCGATCGTCGTGCGGCGCGTCGCTCGCTTCCAGCGGCGGCACGCCGTCGCGCAGATAGAACGGCGCGGTCAGACCGTTGTCAGGCGTGGACAGGCTCGCCGATCGCTCGAAGCCGAGCGAGGCGGAGCTCGGCGCGCCATGATCGAACGGATGGCCATAGAAGAGGCCCGCGCCGCCGCGCACCACCGTCCCCTCGAGGCCGAAAGGACGCCAGGCGAAGCCGACGCGCGGACCGAAGTTGTTCCAGTCCGTCTCGTAGGGCAGATCGCTCCAGCCCTCGACGCCGGCGAAGCGCACGACACCCGGCGTGCCCGAGATTGGATTGATCGCCGCCGGATCGAAGCCGTTCATGTGCTGGTTCTTGTCGTTGATCGGCGTGTCCACCTCCCACCGGACCCCGAGGTTGATCGTGAGGTTGCGCGTCACGGTCCAGTCATCCTTGAGAAACGCGGCAAGATACCAGCTCGATCGGTCGAGCACCTCCGTCTCGCGCACCGTGACGCCGTTGGGGAAGCCAAGCAGCAGGCTGGCCAACCCATAGCCCGTTGCGCTCTGGCCGGGCAGCCCGGTTGGCTGCGTGGTGACGTCGAAATTCCCCGAGACCGACGGGCGGTTCACTTCGTAGTTGAACGAGGGGCGCACTTCGAAGCCGGTCTTCCACGTGTGGCGGCCACGGACGTAGGACAGCGTGTCGGCGATCTGATGCTGCTCGATTGGAAACTGGCGGCGCTCGTGGTTCGTGGCCCCGAGCGGCGCGAAACCAGCCACCGAGAAGCGGGGGAACGCCTCGTCTGAGACGCCCTGGAGACCCATCTGCGACGGCCAGCCGCCTCCGAGGCCGGGCGATGTCGTGTGATTGATGCGGTTGGCATACGTATACCGCAGCTCGTTGACCGCCTCGCCAAACGTCCGTGTGTAACTGACGTAGACGTAGTTCTGGTGGCGCAGCGCATCGCTCGCCGTGTCTGCCGCCGGCTCCGGCAACACGCTCCCGCGGAACAGATTGTCGCTGTTGTAGAGATAGCGCGCGGTGATCTTGTCGCGACTGGTGAGCGCGTGGTCGACCTTGATCAGATAGTTGTCACGCTCCAGCCGGTCGTCGGCATTGGCGCTGAAGTTGTTCGCGCCGCTTGGATTGTCCGGCGGACGATTCGGCAGTGGATAGAAGTCCATCAGGCGGAGCCCCACGGGATCGAGGCGATCCGGTGGAATGACGTTCCCGGCAAACGGCTGCCGCGCCCCATCGGCCGTCGTCGTGGCAGGGTCGTAGATCGTGATTGGAGTCCCGGCGGCGTTCAGCGTCTCCGAGAAATCGCCTCGCCGCTGGAGCTCGGTGGGCACCGTGAGCGTCTGGGTCTGACCGACTGTCCGGCGTGATCCTTCGTAGGAGAAGAAGAAGAAAGTACGGTCGCGGACGATCGGGCCGCCGAACGTGCCGCCAAACACGTTATAGCGGAGCTGCTCCTTCTGCTTGCGGCCATCCACGAACGGGGCAAAGAAGCCGGCGGCGTCGAGCGCATCGTGGCGAAAGTACTCGAAGCCGACGCCGCGGAACGTGTTGGTTCCCGATTTCGTGGTTGCCGTGATGACGCCGCCCGCGGACCCGCCGAACTCCGCGGAGTAGTTGTTGCTCAGCACGCGCACTTCTTGCACCGTCTCGACCGGCGGGTCGACATCCACCTGGCCGATCCCGAGGCGCATGTTCTGGCCGGTGCCGCCGTCGATCAAGAAGGCTTGGCTCTGCGTGCGACCGCCCGCCAGGCTGAAGTTCGGCTTGGCGCCGGTGTCGTAGTCCACGAATACTGCCGCACCGGTCATCCGGATCAGGTTCATGGAGCGGCGGTCGCCGAGCGGCATGCTCTCGACGGCGTGGGACTCGATCAACTGGCCCATCTCGGACGATCGTGATTCGAGCAGCGGCAGCTCGGCGTTGACGGTCACGGTGTCCTCGAGACCGCCGACCGACAGCGTGATGTCGAGGCCCACACGCGCTTGCGTGGTGACCGTCACGCCCTCCCGCCGATACGTGCCGAACCCCTCGAGCGCCGCCTCCACCACATATGCGCCGATCGGCACCGGCTGCAGCACGTAGAAGCCCTGCTCGTTGGTGACGCCGACCACCTGCTGCTTCGTCCCGACATGGGTCGCGGTCACGGTGACACCGGGCAGGACCGCTTCGGTGTCGTCCGTGACGAAGCCGCTGATCGTGGCTTCGACGCCCTGCGCCCGCGCGGACGCCGCAAGGAGCATGTGCGACAGGAGCACGAGGCCGACCACTGATCGTCTGGAACGCATCACTCCGTCTCCTCGCCCCTCCCTCACAAAGGGACAGCGATACCATGACATCGATGTCAGTCGCGGTGATCGGACACTAGTCTACGGGCATCTCCCCTGTCAAGTGCACTGTCCTTCGTGTGCACTGTCCTTCGTGGTCTTCGCGGCCTCAAGCCAGGTCGTCGAACGCCGTTCCCGCGCCCTCCAACGCCCTTAAGATTAATGCCCGCAGAAGTTCCCTGGATGCACCCGCTGCGCCACGACATCGAGTGGTAGACTCGTCGGACGAAGGAGCACGATGTGACACGGGTCGTTTCGAGGTCGTTCCGGCGGTGGGCGATCCTCGTCGCGCTCTGTTCATGCGCCGTTGCGGTCGTCACGTCGGCGCAGCCCGATCCGTTGCAGCAGGCTGCCGATCACATCCGAGCCGAGCGCTGGACCAGCGCCATCGAGGTCCTGCAAGCCACGTTGGAGCGGTCTCCAGACGAGGTGCGGGCATTGAACCTGCTGGGCATCGCGCTCTCGTCGAGCGGACGAAGGGAGGAGGCGCACGCGCAGTTCGCGAAGGCGGTCGCGCTCGCGCCCACCTTTCATCCGGCGCTGAAGAATCTCGCTGTCAACGAGATGTCGCTCGGACGAGTGGACGAGGCGGTAGCGCACTTCCGCGAGTTGCTGAAGGCGGTTCCGGACGACCGTGTGGCGCATCTCGTCCTGGCGGAAGCGGCCTTCGACGCGGATGATTTCCAGGCGGCGGTCGAGCACTACGAGCAGAGCCACGTCTTCGAGCGCGGAGACCCGGCATTGGTGTTGAAGCTCGCGCGCAGCTACCAGCGCGCGGGTCGTCCGGAGGAGGCGGTGTCCGCGCTGGCACGGGTGCCTACGGGCGATCCGAGCATCGATCAAGAAGCGGCTCGATTGCTCGTGGAGATGGAAGCATTCGCCGCGGCCGCGGCGCGCTTCGAGAGTGTGCTCGCCGCGTCTCCCGACAACTACGACGTCGGCTTCAACCTCGCGCTCGCCAGGCTTCGGGGCGAGCGGCCGGGGGCGGCGGTACGCGCGCTTCAGGATCTCGTCGAGCGCGGGCACCGGACTGCGGAGCTCTACAACCTGCTCTCGCGCGCGTATGAAGCGACCGGCGAGACCAAGCAGGCCTACGACGCGTTGCGCGCTGCCATCAAGGTCGATCCAACCGGCGAGACGCACTACGTTGATCTCATCGCTCTCTGTTTGGACCACGAGAATCTCGAGCTCGCCCAGGAGATCGCCGACATCGGCGTGGCCGCGCTGCCGCGCTCCGCGAGGCTGCACCGCCAACGGGGCATCGTCATGGCCATGAAGGGCGAGTTTCCGGCGGCTCAGGCCTCCTTCGACGCGGCCGCCACGCTGTCCCCGGATGATGGACTGTCGTATGTCGCGCTCGGCTTGGTTTATCTCCAAATGGGGCGCACTCCCGAAGCCGTCGCCACGCTCCGGGACCGCCGCCGCCGGAGCCCCGAGGATGCCCTCGCGAGCTGGTTCCTCGGCGAAGCCCTGTACCGCTCGGGCGCCCAGCCCGGCTCAAGGGAGGAGGCCGAGGCGCTGCAGGCCCTGAACAGCGCCGTCGGGCTGCAGCCGGATCTCCTTCAGGCGCACCTTCTCCTCGCCAAGATGCTGCAGCGCGGTGGCAGACTGGACCGGGCGCTCGAGCACCTGAAACGGGCGTTGGCGCTCGATCCGGACAACGCGTCGACGAGTTACCAACTGGCGCAGATCTATCGTCGCCAGGGAAAGACCCGCGAGGCGAACGAGCTGTTCGCGAAGGTGCGCGACATGAAGGCGGACGACCGCGACGAGCTCACCCGGAGCGGCTTGCTCAGGATCGTGCGCGAGGGCAGGCGATGAGCACCTTCGGGCCGGTCTGGATCGCGTGCGCGATAGTCGGCTCCTCATTTGCCGCCGCTCACGCACCAGCGACGACGCAGGGACAGGTGCGGTTCGTCGACGTCGCCGCGCGCTCGGGCCTGACATTTCGCCACGACAATGCCGCATCCGCCGACAAATACCTGATCGAGACGATGGGCGCCGGCGCGGCCTGGATCGACGTTGACGGCGACGGCTGGCTCGATGCGTATCTGGTGAACAGCGCTTCCACGAAGGTGTACGAACCCGACCAGCCACTGCGCAGCGCGCTGTTTCGGAACAACGGCAACGGAACGTTCTCGGACGTGACCGCGCTCGCCGGCGTTGCGGCTGAAGGACTCTTCGGCATGGGCGTTGCCGTTGGCGACTACGACAACGACGATGACCAGGACCTCTTTGTCGTCGGTTACCAACGGTCCATTCTCTATCGCAACGACGGTGATGGCGCCTTCACCGATGTGACCGATCAGGCGGGCGTCGCCAATCGTGGCAAGTGGGGGTCGAGCGGCGCCTGGTTCGACTATGACAACGACGGACGGCTCGATCTCGTGGTGGTGAACTATCTCGATTGGACGCCGGCAACGAACCTGTACTGCGGTGAGCGGCGGCCCGGCTACCGCGCGTACTGTCATCCCAACAAGTATCGTGGTCAGACAATCACCCTGTACCGGAATCGCGGGGACGGCACGTTCGCGGACGTCACGCGGGCGGCGGGGTTGGGCGCGCGCGCGGGCAATGGCCTCGGTGTCGTGTGCTTCGACTACGACGAGGACGGCTGGATGGACGTCTTCGCGGCGAACGACTCGATGGAGAACTTCCTGTTTCGCAATCTCGGCGACGGCACCTTCGAGGACGTCTCGCTCAGCTCGGGGACCGCGCTGAGCGGGACCGGGGAGGCAGAAGCCGGGATGGGCGTTGACGCCGGCGACATCGATGGCGATGGGTTGCTCGACCTCTACGTGACCCACCTGGACTTCGAGCTCGACCGGCTGTACCGCAATCTCGGTGACGGCACGTTCGAGGACGCCGTGTTCTCCACGAAGCTCGGGTACGAATCATTCCAGACCAGCGGGTTCGGCACCAGCTTCATCGACTACGACAACGATGGCCGGCTGGACATCGTCGTCGTGAACGGACATGTCATGGATAACATCCAGCTCTTTCACGCGAAGACCACGTACGCCGAGCCGAAGTTCGTCTTTCGCAACCTGGGCGGCCATTTTCGCAACGTGACGAAGCAGCTCGGCCCTGATCTGTCGCGTCCGAAGGTCAGTCGTGCGGCGGCGTTCGGTGACTACGACAACGACGGAGACGAAGATGTCCTGGTCAGCAACAACGGCGGCGAGGTGGAGCTCCTGCGCAACGACGGTGGCAACGCGCTGAGCTGGCTGCAAGTGCGTCTCGTTGGCGTCAAGTCCAATCGCGACGGGGTTGGCGCCAGCGTGGTGACGCGGTCGAACGGGCTCCAACAGCGTGCCCAGCGGACAGGCGGCGGCAGTTACCAGTCAGCGCACGATCCGCACCTCCATTTCGGGCTCGGCACCAGCGATCGCGTGGCCTCGGTCGAGGTGCGTTGGCCGAGCGGGACGATCGACCGACTCGAGAACGTCCGGGCGAACCGGGCGATTACCGT
This sequence comes from Vicinamibacteraceae bacterium, assembly GCA_050742275.1. GTDB lineage: Bacteria > Acidobacteriota > Vicinamibacteria > Vicinamibacterales > Vicinamibacteraceae > WHTT01. The sequence goes on along the minus strand of JBOGIN010000631.1, from coordinate 848 downwards.
GCGCGAGGGGCAGGGTCTGGTCGCGTCCGAGCCATCCGCACGCGTGCAGAGGTAGGGAGAAGTCGTGCGTGTGCTCGTCGCAATCCTGCTGGCGGCATTGGGTGCGACGGCCGCCCTCGCCCAGGCGCCGGCTTCGCGCGGCGATCGCCGCGCCGATGCCGAAGCGCATCGCAACCGCGCCATCGCCCTCTTGAAGCGCGGAGATCTTCGAGCCGCGCTGCCACATCTCGAAGAGGCGATTCGGCTCGATCCCAACGACGCCGTGTCCCATGACCATCTCGGCGTCATTCTGGCAGAGACAGGACGCGTCGCCGACGCCGAGGCGCAGTTTCGAAAGGCCGTCGAGCTGAACCCCGCGTTGGCGGAGGCGCACTATCACCTCGCCCTCGCCCACGATCGTCTGGGACGCACGAGCGACGCGATCGCCGGTTTCGAGGACGCGCTGCGGCTCGACGCCGATTTGACGCCTGCGCGCTATCTCCTAGCCGGTGCGCTGCGTAAACAGGGCGACACGGAAGGGGCGATCCGCCTACTGCTTGAGGTGATTGAACGCCAGCCGACGTTCGCCGAAGCGCGCTACAACCTCGGTCTGCTGCTCCAGTCCCACGATCCGGAGGCGGCGATTGCCTCGCTGCGCGCCGCGCACGAGCTGCAGCCGAACAATCCCTCGGCGGCGCTCGCGCTCGGCATCGCCTATGCGGAGAAGCCGGATCCAAAGGCGGCCGTCGAAATGCTTGGCGCCGCCGTCCGTCTCGATCCGGCCAATTCAGACGCGCATTACAACCTCGGCCTCGCCTTGGCGCAGGCGGGACGGTTTTCGGACGCGACGAAAGCGCTCGGCGAAGCGC
>JBOGIN010000630.1:0-3976 GCA_050742275.1 Vicinamibacteraceae bacterium | reverse complement strand
TCTCGTCGTCCAATCCCGTGAGCTCCCAGCGGGCGAGCGAGACGGGGATCTGCCCTGTCGCGAGCAGGGCGTCGTTGAACGCCTTGAGGTCGAACTTGTCGCCGAGCTGCAGCGCGCGGTCCTTCATCAGCTGATAGACCTGCATGCGCCCGACCTGATAGGTCAACACCTGCGCGGGATCGACGAACTTGCGCCAGACTTCGTGCTTCTTCGCGACGTGCGGTTCCATGCCCGGCACGGTCTTGAGGAAGTGTTCTTCCACCTGCTCCGGCGTCAGCTCGCCCGCGGCGAACTTCACGGCGGCGTAGACGCGCTCGGCGCGCATGATCAGCAGGCTCCACATCCACTCCCGGACCCGCGGGCCACGGACAAAGGGATAGTCCATCTGCAGCTGTACGTCCTCCATGTAGTACGTCCAGGCGTCGCCGCGCGTGCGGTGATCGCGCCGGAGCTCGCAGGTCATGGAGGCGCTGACCGCGCGCTCGAACGTGTGGCCCGGATAATCCGAGTGCGGATGGTTGGTCCCGGGATCGAGGCGGTGGCCGATTTCCCAGTAGATCTTCGAAAACCAATGATCGGGGGCCACGAGGAACGCGACCTTCTCCCCTTTCGCGATCGGACCGGCCGGAAAGCCGATCATGCCGAAGGGCTCGATCCAGACGCCGCCGTCGCGATCGCGCATAGGCCCGAGAGCCGGCGCGGTGAATAGCTGGTACTCGTCCGCCCACAGCCGGCTCAGGACGTCGGTGGCGTCCTTCCACTCGGAGTACTCGTGGTTCGTCTGCGCGGGGCGCAGCGGCGGCAAGTGCCGGTTTCGCTGCTTCTCCATCTGGAGGAACGCCCAGCCGCGCAGCCGCTCCATCTCGGCCTGCATCAGCAGCTGTTCGCTGTTGTAGGGCATGAACATCACGTTGCGCGCGTACCACTCGAATGCCGCTTTGCCGATCGGCACCGGCGCGGTCATCTTCGCCCGGTTGGCCTGGAGCCACGTGCGATAGCCGGCCATGGCATCACCGGCCTTGGCGGCGGCGACGCTCAGTTGCGGCCGCAGCCCCTCGGGCACATGCGGGGACAGCACCTTGGCGAGCTCCGCGTAGCGCGCCTGGATGTCCTCCAGCCGCTCGATCGCCATGTCGGCCATCTCGCCGACCCCTTCGGTCAACAGCTTCGGTGCCTGCTGGATGATCGCGGGAGTGCCGTTGAGTGCGGCAACGATCGCACTGGCGCGAGCCGCGTCGTAGGCAACGGGGACACCCGGCGCCGTCTGATACCGCCCCCCGATGTGGCGGCTGACCGCAGTCGCAGCTTCGGTGACGTAGAAGTCCGGATTGCGCGACACCTGCCGGATCACGTCGAGATCGAACCCGAGATCGTCGATCTCCGAGCGGAGGACAAGATAGTCGACCTTCGCGTGCGTGGCCCAGCCATCGGTCCTGAATGCGTCGAGCTTCTGGCGGAACTCGGCAACGCCCTTGCGTTGCGCGGCGACACGAACGCCGTAGTCGACGGTCTCCCGGGTGGTCTGGCCTCGCCAGTCCCGGAAAGCGTTCGTCAAGGCGACGAGCTCTTGCGGGTGCGCGACCGAAGCGGGCGTTTGTGCGAAAGCGGGCGCCGATAGCGATGCCAAAACGGTCGCCAAGCCGATTGCTGTCCTCGCGACGTTCATGGTTCCTCCTGCGGTGCGCCGAGTCGCCGACCAGAGCCCCAAAGGGCCGTGCCCGGATACAGGCGGCACGGTAAGGCCTTATCGTCCGCGACGGAGCGACGTCCGCCTAACGACAGCTTCGTGACAACGCGTCAACTGTCCCGCCGACGAGCGCGGCAGCGTCCGTGAGGCGGGCCGAGCCGCGCCACGAGCGGCACCTCTTGGGGTTGGTCAGCGGCGTGGAGATTCGCCCCCTCGGCAGCGCCAAGCCGCCGTGGGCACACGGGTATGCGTCCGGACGTATACGTGCGTGAATCGTACTGGAAAAATCCGGACGGGCGATGTGAGGGGCAGGCCACGCGCCGTACTCTATCGGAGGATGCCGGGTCCCTTACCGTGTCACACCATTTCACGAATTGCAGAATGGCGAACCCACCGTCTGACCGCGTCGCCACCGATGCGGCGACGAATCAAACCGTCTCGAAGCGACCACCTGCAGCAGGGCCGCGGTGTGTCCGCGTCGTTCGACCCTCGCCCCTGGGGCTACCCAAGCTGGGAGCACTTGGTCAATTGGCGCCTGTACAACCGCTTCTCGCAAGGGCTCGTGGCCGAGCTCGGCAGCCATGAGGTTGGCGTGTCCAACTGGCTCCTCGATGCCACACCGATCGCCGTGCAGGGGTCGGGCGGCATCTATCGCTTCCGCGACGGACGCGAGGTCAATGACCATGTGTACGCCACGCTCGAGTATCCCGAGGGGCAGACCGTCATCTTCTCGTCCATCCAATCGAACGCGTTCGAACGGTACGAAGCGTTTCTGGGCACCAAGGGCACCCTCGTCATCCGGAGTGGGACGGACGTCCTGCTGTTTCACGAGGGCGCGGACCGCTCGACCGGCGTCGCGATCTCCGCGCGATCGTCCGACGCCGTGACCGAGGCCTCCGAGAGCCGCGTCGCCGACGCGACGGGACGGGCCGGCACCTCGACGCAGGTCACGGCTCGCAACGCCGAGGCTGAGGATGCCCTCGCGGAATACGCCGCCGAGATTGCTGCGTTCTGCGCCGCCATCCGCACGGGTGCGCCGCTTGCGTGCGGTGCCGCGCGCGGCCTGGCGGTCGCACGCACGTGCCTCGCCATCAACCACGCCATTGCCAACCACGCGCGCGTCGAGATCAGCGCCTCGACGTAGCAAGTCGACGGCCGACCTGCCAACGGCTTGGGGCGGCCCGGCCGGGCGCGTCCATTCGTCCCCGCCGCCCAGGCGCACCGCCCCACGCCACTCTAGCAGGCCGTCACGACGTCTTCAGGAGCACGAACGCCGCGAAATCCGGAGCCGTGTGCACCGGATGCGTCAACCCGCTGCCGATCGGCTCGGCGGTCGACAACCCGGTCATCGGAATGGACACCGTGGCGCCCGTGTACGTGCCGCTGGTGACCGGCGAGCCGAAGAATCGATGGTGCCTGCGGCCTCGACGCCAGGAAGCGCGCGGACGGACTGCAACGCCGCGTCGAAGAACGATGCCCGCTTGGCCGGAGTCGGGTAACGCGTCGACGGCAGCCACACGTTCATCGTCAGGACGTGTTCGGGTCGAAGCCCGTGTCGCTGTACCCTGAGCGCCAGCAAGCTCTGGACCATCACGCTGGCGCCCATCAAGAGCACGAGTGACAGCGCGACTTCACCGACGATCAGTACGCGCCGCGTGCGGACGCCAATTACCGCGTTGCTGCGCCCACCTTCCTTGAGCGCGTCGTTGAGGTCCGATCGCCCTGCGCGCAGGGCCGGCAGCGTGCCCGCGAGCGTGCCGGTGAGCATCGACACCACCACGGCGAATGCGAACACTCGCGCATCGATCGAGATTTCGTCCGCCCTCGGTACATGGCTGACGAGCAACGCCGAGGCGGCGGTGAGGGTCGCGTGCGCTGCACTGGGCGCACGGACCAGCGATGTGCTGCGACTGGTGATCGTGGAGGGTATGTCGCCCACGCTCACCGGCATCGCGGTCGGAGTGATTGTCGCACTGGCGTCGGCTAGGGCGATGAAGAGTCTCGTCTTTGGCGTGAGCGCGTCAGATCCGCTGACGCTTGCCGCGGTGGCAGCGACGCTGGCCGTTGTTGCGCTGTTGGCAAGCCTGGTTCCGGCGTACCGTGCCTCCCCGTTTCGACCCTGTGAAAGTCCTGCGCGCGGAGTAGGGATTGTCCGCCTCGACGGATTCAATCCGCTTCAACGCTCGCTCGATGACGGTCGTGACGTTGCGCACACCATCGACGGCACTGACATCCGGCGCTGACCGGTGGTTGTGCGCCTTCTGTGCGTAGGATCATTATGTGACCAGA
>JBOGIN010000629.1:0-9447 GCA_050742275.1 Vicinamibacteraceae bacterium | reverse complement strand
ACATTGACCTAGCTCATCAGTTGAGCTAGGGTTGAAGCATTCGATTCCGCGAATGGCCCGCGGGGTCGTTACCACGAAGGATGGGCCCAGACGGCTCGTTCCCGGCGCGGTTCGTTGGCGCCTGTGGCTCGGGACCTGACGAAACGAAGTTGCGAGCCCCCGCCTGTAGGTCCCGAAACCCCTGAGAAACCGAAGCCTCGATGCGAGAACAGCAGCAGCTTGGTGAGCACTGGATCGTGGATCAACTTCACACCTTGGCGGCCGAGGAGGGCGCCGAGGTCTACGCCACCGAATGGTCGGACGCCCGGGACCTCACCCGGCTCCTGGTTGCGCGGCTCAACGGCAAGGAGCTGATGGAGACGTTCACGCTGGGTGAGCTCGAGGATCTTGCGGCACACGACGAGACGCAGGCCGACGTTCGGCGGCGGTTGCAGACGCTGATCGCGCGAGCGCTCAGCTCGTGAACCGCTGCGGAAGAAGGGACCTTTCGCTGGTGCTCTCTGGCTCTACGGGAACCGGTAGCACTTGGAGCGAAGGATCTTCGCGAAGCCACGCAACTCTGCGCGAGTGGTTCGAATCTTCAGCCGATGGAGCGGATTGGTGTGCCTGGGGAGGAGAGTCTCGAGCGAGCGCGCCGCCTGTTCCAGCGCGTACACGGTTTCCTCCAGCGATACCGTCGGACCGTCCTTTTCCTCGGACGTGGTCGACACAGCCTTGGTGCGCTTCGCCATGCTGTCCCCCTTAGTGATTCGTGCGCCGAGAATTGGAGCCACCCTCCGCACGGGCGACCAGTGTCTCGAAGCGAGAAGCGGGGCGCAGCGCTGCGAGCCGGGGATCCACACGTGGGGACGGTGCCGGTGCGCCCCCCTCCAGCGCCAGCGCCAAGTACGAGAGCGCCTCGTCGTGTTGACCGAGCGCGGTGTGGGCAATCGCGAGAAAATATGCGGCGTCTGGCTTCGGCGATGCGCCCACCAGGACGCGGAGTTGCTTCATGTGCGAGCGCGCACGTTCGGGATCGCCGGCCCGCACATAGAGCTGGACCATCTGAGCCTCGACGTCGATCGGCAGCAGCGTTCCTGCACGCATAGCCCGCCCGCAGTGATACACGCCCTCCGACACCCGGCCGAGCGCGGAGAACACGCGACAGAGGCCGGTGTGAGGATGTGTGTGACGCGGATCGGTGCGCAGGGCGCTTCGGAACCGTGCGATGGCCTGCTCGTCCTCGCCGCGATAGTGATGAATCATGCCCGCGAAGCCGAGGATTGCCGCATTGTTCGGGTCCAGCGAGCGTGCTTCCGTGACCTGCGCCAGCGCATCCTCGAGCTTCCCGCGGCCGGCGAGGAATACCGCGTAACGAGTGCGTGCAGACTCCAGACTTGGGCTCAACGCCAGCGCCCGTCGAAATGCCGCATCGGCTGCCTCCCATCGATGTTCGAGCGTGTAGATCTGCGCGAGCGCCGCGTGCGCTTCGGCACACGACTCGTCCTGTGCCAGCGCCCGGGCGATGTACTGACGCGCCATGCGTTCTGGGTTGTCGACCGGATCCAAAGCCCCGCTCTGATGCAGCTCCAGGATCGTCCGCGCCGCCATCGCGTGAGCCAGCGCAAACGTGGGCTCGATCTCGGCCGCCGCTCGAAACTCCGAGAGCGCTGCCTCGAGGTTCTGCACACCGTAGCGATGCAGCAGCGAGGCGGCCGCGAGGTAGTGGTGTCGGGCTTCCGGGGTGACCGCGGCAATCTGACCCTGACGGGACGTACGGTGTGATTCGAGCTGCCACTGAAGATCACTCACGATACGCTGTGCGACCGTTTCGACGAATTCCCTGACGGGGTGTGCGCCCTGCGCCACCGTCGCGGCGACTGGTTGGGCTCCGAGCCCAGCGCGGTACAGACGGATGTCGCCGCGCAGTCCGCCGTCAACACGGCGCACACGCACCTCGGCCACCGCGTCGGTGTTCAGCGTCGTCATCACGGCCTGCGCGCTCTGCCGCGGCGTGTTGAGCACCTCCACCGCTTGCAGGCTGCTCACGCGCCAGCGAGCCGAGGTTGCGAGACGCCGCTGTACGTCTTCCACGACGGCGCGGGTAAGGGAATCAGCTTCGGGCCTGCCGGTGAGGACTGGGCGTACAGCCAGCACGCGGAGTTCGTCTCCCGCTGCTGACTTGGACGCCGTCGCCGTGGGGGATGGCCAATGCCAGGCTGCCGCGAGTCCGCCGATGAGGAGCGTGCTCCCGACAAGAGCGGCCAGCCCGGCCCGCGGGCTATTCCGGTGGTCGTGGCCCGTCTGCTCCATTCCTCCTGCCTGCGCCAGTGCGGCCAGCATCGCCCCTGCGCTGGAGTAACGGTCCCTGGGATCCGGACTGAGCGCACGCGAAACGACGCGGACGAACGCATCGGGAAGATCGGTCCGCACGTCCTGTAAGAACGTGCGGCGTCCGTCGGCGTGAGCCACGCACAGGTCCGCAAGGGAGCTGGCCTGGACGGGAAACACGCCGGTGGCGAGGTAGAAGAGCAGCACGCCGACGCCGTAGAGATCGCTTTGCACGGACGGCGGCGACCCGGTGAGCAGCTCGGGCGCCAGATAGAGCGGCGTTCCTGCCACTCGTGGTCGCCGAACGGCGCCGATGGCCTCCTGGACTTCCGCCGTGCCAAAGTCCATCAAGACAATGCGGCCACCGTCTTCGCGCATCACGTTCTGGGCCTTGACGTCACGATGGAGCACGCCGGCAGCATGCACGGCGGAAAGCGCACGGCAGAGATCCTGGCCGATGAGCAGTGCCTCCTGGGAGCCAGAGAGTCCATCGCGCTGGAGGCGGTCTTCGAGCGTGACTCCCTTGATCAGCTCCATCCAGAGTCCGGGGCAGCCGTCGTGCTCGGCGACGCCGTGGATCGCCAGGATGTTGGGATGCCGCAAGCGCGCCAGCAGGCGTCCTTCACCGAGCACGCGCTGGGTCTGCTTGGTTGGCGTTCCAGGCCGGCGGGTCAGCAGCTTGAGCGCGACCTGGCGATCGAGCTGCGGATCGTAGGCGCGGTGGACTTCGCCGAAGCTGCCCTTGCCGAGCAGCTCGATCAGGCGGAGATGACCCCATGTGCGGCCGCACGGCTGTTCTTCGACGTCGCTCGCCTGCGGCCTCGCTCCAACTCGGGAAGCGGACAACCCTGAAGCGCGGACTGCGCCCGTGCAGTCATGTATGGTGAACGTTGGCTCGTGCGTCCATGTGCGCGCGGTGAGCGCACGACAGCGCTGCGTGAAGCGGCTGATGGTCTGTAACACGGGAGCCCACCCTGAAGATCAGACGAGCGACGTGGGAGGAAGCGCTACTTGCGTAAACGTCGCGTGCTGTGAACCCGAACAAGAGTCGTGGTTCGTTACCTGCAGACGGCGTGGATCACACGCGCTGGCCACTCAGAAGGCTCGGGCGAGTCGGGCAACTCTCTTCCGGTCCCGTTCCGACTCGCGCACCTGGCGCACTGCCAAGAGGCCGGCCGCCATGGCGCGATTCGTCTCGAACGCGTCTCCAGCCGTGACGCGGGTGCCCCCACGCGCCGACCGCAGATCATCCCGGTAGCGCACGCCTTCGAGCTGCTCGACGATGTGCTCGAATTCGTGCGCGATCAGCTCGACGGGGTTGTGGCCCGGCTTGATTCGCACGATGGCCCGGTGCAAGCGTCCGTCGTGCCTCACGATCGTGGTCACGGCTCGGAGCCGAACGTACTGCACTGGCACTCTGTACGAGATGGCGACGATGAGGCCCGCTCGTACCACTCGAGCGTAACGGTTGCGGAATATCTCCGAGCCAGCCAGCAGTCGTCCCAGGGCCTTGTTGAGATCTCCATCGGCGAATACCCGTCCACGACCGACTGCAATTGCCGCCGCGCTGCGACCGCGGGCACCCGAGAGCCCGCTGCGCATGTCACGTTCATCCAGGTGCGTCGTCTCCCGCAGCACAGCGTCGATCGTTTGCCCGCCGGCGCCCGGCGCGACGAAGAGTGTCGAGACCATGCACACTAGCGAAGCCGTGAAGAATGCCAAGTATGAGCGGTTCATGTTCACCTCCCGGCGAGCGGTCGATCTGCGCGCCTTAGTGAGGTGAACGGGAGGAGAAGGGCCAAGCTCCCGGGAAATCGTCAGGATCTTCCGGCGTTCGGCTGAGATCTCGCTGACGTTTCTATGAACGAGCAGGAAGAGGCGGATGCGTTATGTCTTCGGCGAGTGCGTGCTCGACACGGACACACGGCAAGCGATGCGCGGCGGCCGTGTCGTCTCCCTCTCTCCAAAGGGATTCGACCTATTGCTGATGCTCATCGACGTGGCCCCGAGAGCGGTACGGAAGCTGGATCTCATCCGAAGGATCTGGCCCGATGCCAACGTCACGGAGTCGAGCCTCTCCACGCTCATCGCCGAGGTCAGGGGGGCGCTTGGCGACACGGCCGCAGGCTCGCATTACATCCGCACGCTGCACCGTTACGGCTATGCGTTCATTGCCCGTGTGACGAGAGAGGCGTCAGCACCCATCCGTGACATCGAGCCGGCAGCACGATGGCTGCGCGTGACATGGCGAGGGGGCGTCGCGGATCTCTCGCCAGGCATCCACGTCATTGGGCGTATGCCCGGCGCCGCTGTGCGTCTCGACCATCCGGGCGTGTCCCGGTGTCACGCGCAGATCACCGTTACCGACGGCGAAGCGACCCTCGAGGATCTCGGGAGTCGTAACGGCACGTACGTCAACCGCAGGCGGGTCGCCAGCGCCGTGCGCTTGCAGGATGGGGACAGGGTGACTATCGGCCCCGTGGACCTCACGTTCGAGGAGGTTCAGGGCACGACGCTGGATATCAGTAGTGAGTCATGAGCGAGTCATGAGCGAGTCATGAGCTCTGAGTCGTGAGTTGTGAGCATAGACTCAAGGCTCAAGGCTCACAACTCCCAACACTACCACGCGATGCCGTAGTCCTCGCCGTGATTGCTGGAGCCGCCCCACATCGTCTTGTGAGCAGCATCCAGGAAGATCGCGTTGATGGGACCTGACGTGCGCTCGGCAGATTCGATGCGGTAGCCCTTACGGCGTAGCTCGGTGGTGACCCAGGGGGGCACGTCCTCGTGGACCTCGAGACGCCCGGGCTCGGTGCGGTGATCATCGAAGGAGCTGCGCATCTGGTAGCTGGTGATGTTGGCCGCTTCCGTCGCCTGCTGCACGGTCATTCCGAACTCCACGATGTTCAAGAAGAACTGGAGCAGGTTCTGATCCTGCGTGTCGCCCCCTTGTACGGCAAATGCCAGGTACGGCCGGCCGTTCTTGAGCGCCAGGCTCGGCGTGAGCGTCACGCGCGGGTGCTTCCCTGGCTCGACGACGTTGAATGGCCCGTGGGCGGGGTCGAGGACGAACGATTGCATACGCTGGCTGAGGCCGATGCCCGTCCGCCCGGCAATCACCGCAGGGATCCAACCGCCGCTCGGTGTCACCGAGACCACCCAGCCCTCCTCGTCTGCTGCGACAATCGAGGTCGTTCCAGCGTGGAAGCCCTCATCGAACGAACGCTCCACGCGGGCTACCGAAACGTCTTGCGTCGCGCTGGTCGGCCGCGTCGGCGGCGGCGGGGCCGTCCATTTGTCGAGCAACGCTTGGAACGGGTTCGTCTTGCCCTCGTACGGATACGGGTCACCCGGCTTGACGTCCGGGTCGTTCCGCTCCCAATCGATTTGCTTGGCCCGTGCTTGCGCGTACTTCTTCGAGAGCAATCCTTGCACCGGCTCCTCGGGTGCGAAGTACGGATCGCCATAGTAGAAGTCGCGATCGGCGAACGCGAGGTTCATCGCCTGGTAGAGCGCGTGGATGTAGCGTGCGCTGTTGTAGCCCATGCTCTTGAGGTCCATGGTCTCCAGGATGTTCAGCGCTTGCAGCAGGGCCGGCCCCTGGGTCCAGACGGTGAGCTTGTAGACGTCGATGTCCTTGTAGCGCGTGGAGACTGGCTCTTCGAGACGTACGCGCCAGCGTGCGAGATCGTCGAGGGTGATGAGGCCGCCTTGCTCCTTGGTGGCGCGCACGAGCTCTTCGGCGATGTCCCCCTTGTGGAAGCGATCGTACGCGGCCTGGATTGCTTCCTTCCGGGTCTTGCCGGCCTGCAGCGCCTGTTGTTCCGCGTCGACGAGTTTGCGCAGCGTCGCGGCGAGATCTGGCTGTTTGAAGATCTCGCCGGCGTTCGGCGCTTCGCGCGCCTGGCCCGGACGCGTCAGGAAAACTTGTCGCGAATACGGCCACGCCTGAATTCGCTTCTTGTGCCGCTCGATCGCGTCGGCCGCCTGCGCCTCGATGGGATAACCATCGGCGAGCTCGATGGCCGGCGCGAGCACCTGCTTCAAGCTCATCGTGCCGAACTCGGCAAGCATGACCATCAGTCCGCCCGGCGTGCCCGGTGTCACGGCTGCGAGCGGGCCATACTCCGGCGGGTAGGATAGGTCCTGTTTCTTGAAGAAATCTGGCGTGGCGCCGCTGGGCGCGACGCCGAGGGCGTTGATGCCGATCACTTTCTTCGTGTGAGGGTTGTAGACGAGCGCTTGCGTCTCGCCGCCCCAGCCGAGCGTGTCCCACATAGTGGAGACCGCCGCGAGCATGGCGCAGGTCGCGTCGACCGCGTTGCCGCCCTGCTGCAGGATCATGGCGCCGGCGGTCGCGCCGAGCGGCTTGCCCGTGATGGCCATCCAGTGCCGGCCATGGAGCGGTGGTTTCTGCGTTCGCTGCGCGGCCAACGGGGTTGTGGCGATCGCCAGCGATATCGTGACGATGACGAGCCGTAGGCGCATCTGCACAGTCTATCGCAACGGCTGCTGGCTCATGAGCTCTCGAGACCATCGTCGCTCGAGCGCTCGCTCGAAGTCCGAGAGGTTGCGACCGAATGTGGTGCGGAAGGTGGCCTGCCGGTCGTCGGACGAAGCGAAGCGCGCGAAGTACTCCGAAACCCTCTCGAACCCGTGCCGCTCGATGAGAAGCTCTGCGCCCAGAAACGCCTGCGCATAGAGGGGCACGTCGTGGTACGCGCGCTGTGCGGCGACCCACTGCGGGAACGTGGCGAGCTGGTCGAGCGGGGCGGGCATCAGGCCGGTCGGCGCCGAGGCGAGCCGCTCCAGCATGCGGCGCCGCGACTCTCGGTAGGACATGTAGCCCAAGGCCGCCGTTGTCTGAAACGCGACCCAGTCTGCGACGCCTTCACGAAGCCATTGGTCCGACGCACCACGCGTGCCGCCGGCCAGCGCGTACTGGACCGAGTGGGTCAGCTCGTGCGCCAGCAGGCGCACGCGCTCCGGCCACGGCAGCGTGTCGAGGATGCCGGCGTTGGCGAGGATCGCGCGCGCGCCGCCGATCGCGCCAAATGCCGACGCATCGCGCGCGAGCTCGCGCGGGTAGCCAATCGATAACAGGCCCGCTTCGAAGCTGCGCCGGTTCGCGAACAACACCAGCGTCACCTCGGGCCGCGGCAGCTTCAGCTCGCTCTCCATCACATCGACAATGGCCGCGAGGGCCGTGGGGTAGTCCTCCAACGCGGCGGAAGGCGAGGCGCGTTGTCCACCCGGGGGCGTCTCCGCGAGGGGCACGAACGTCGGCTCGACGAGCGGCTGAGCGCACGCGGAGCACAGCGCCACCGCCAGCGCTACCAATATCCCGCGCGCGCCGCACGCCGTCACGCCCCCGGCAAAAAGCATGCTGTCAGTCTGCCACTCTTCGAGAATCAGGGCAGGCGTCAGCGATCAGCGTCAGGGTCACGGGCCCGGCGGAGGAGTGGCATTACTCCAGTACCGTGAAACGGTTGTCCAGAAGGGCTCTCATGGCGCGTACCCGCCGCACAATGTTGTGCCGCACAATGTTGTCGCCGCGGTGGCCGAACAGCGTTATCATCAGGGGCTGTTATGTGCTCGAGTTATGTTCGTCCTGCCCGTCGTCGGCCTGCCGCCGGCAGGTGGACAGATCGTGACTGCCTTCGGGGGAGGCGACGTGACGGATAGAGCTAACTGGTCGGGGCCACGCTGGGCGACCGACGTGCTGCCGCTCGCCTCCAGCATGGAGATGACGGTCCACGACTCGGCGCTCGACGAGCCGTATCGTGGTCGTGGCGCCGAGGCGAATCTCATTGTCATCGCGCACCCGGATCCCCGGTCGCTGGGCCGGCGCTACCGCGTCACGCCCGGCTCGGTCTTGGAGATTGGCCGGTCGCTGCAGACCGAGATCAGCTTTCCCGAGGTGCCCTCGATCTCGCGGCGCCACGCGCGACTCAGCTACCGCGACGATGTCATCGTGCTGGAGGATCTCGGGAGCCGCAACGGCACGTACCTCAACGAGGAACAGGTGGCGGAGGCGCGGCCGCTCCAGAGCGGCGATCGCTTCCAGGCCGGCGCCGTGGTCTTCAAGTTCCTGCACGAGGCGGACACCGAGAACGCCTATCACGAAGCCATCTACGAGCTCGTCATTCGCGACGGGCTCACGAACCTCTACAACCGCCGCAAGTTCCAGCACGAGTTCGAGCGGGAGTTCGCGCGCGCGCGACGTTATGGCCGGGCGCTCGCGCTGGTGCTCTTCGACGTCGACCATTTCAAGCGGATCAACGATACGTTTGGACATCTGGGTGGCGATGCCGTGTTGCGCGGCCTGGCGCGCGCGGTCGAGGAGCTCATTCGACAGGAACAGATGCTGGCGCGCGTGGGCGGGGAGGAGTTCGCGGTGCTCTGCCCCGAGACCAACGCCGATGGCGCGCGCGCGCTCGCCGAGAAGCTGCGCAAGGTGATTGAGCGGCTCGCCTTCAGCGGCTCCGGCACGACGAGCCGTGTCACCTGCTCGTTTGGCGTGGCCGTGCTGGAGGAGTCGATGCCGCACCCGGACGGGCTGTATGCGGCGGCGGACCGGGCCCTGTACCTCGCCAAGGCCGGCGGTCGTAACCACGTTGTCGTCGGAGACCCCGGCCACCAGTCGTAACGATGCCCTATCGTGCCGATGTCCTTCTCGACAGCGTTTCACCCGCTGGATGCCGGCTGACGACCTTCGTCCTCACATACCCACGGTTCGTGCATGCGGAGCTGCTGACCCATCGGGTGTTCAGCCGTAACTCGTCCAGCTCTCGGGCGATTCCGGTCAGGAAGCTCCTCGAGCAGGTCGCCGCGGAGCCCGTGGTCCCCGTGTGGTGGGGGAAGAACCAGCCGGGGATGCAAGCGCGGGCGGAGCTGGAGCCGGCCCAACAGGAAGAGGCGCGGCGGCTCTGGCTCGAGGCGCGCGACCAGGCCGTGGCGATCGCGGGCAAGTTCACGGCGCTGGGTGGCCACAAGCAAATCGTCAATCGGCTGCTCGAGCCGTGGATGTGGATCACGGTGATCCTCTCGGGCACCACGTACGAGAACTTCTTCGGCCTCAGATGTCATCTCGACGCGCAGCCGGAGCTGCGCACGCTTGCCGAGATGATGCGCCAC
>JBOGIN010000628.1:0-4006 GCA_050742275.1 Vicinamibacteraceae bacterium | reverse complement strand
CACCGGCCCGGCAAGACAGCCACGCCCGACCTCGTCAACGCCTGCGATCCGGGCATACCCTTCGCGGCGCAGGAGGTTCTCCCGTGTCCGGCGCGCCCCGCGTACCATAGATCCAAGGTTCGAGGTTCGAGCCTTGCTCCCCTGCTACGCGGGACGCTTCCGGGTCTGCTCCCGCATGCGGGCCGCTTTGCCTCGAAGCTCTCTCAGGTAGTACAGCTTTGCCCGGCGGACCCGTGCACTGCGCACGACATCGATCTTGTCGATCGAAGGCGATTGTAACGGAAAGATTCGCTCGACACCCTGGCCAAACGAGACCTTGCGCACCGTCATCGTTTCACGCGTCCCGCTGCCGTGCAACCCGATCACCGTCCCCTCGAATACCTGGATGCGCTCCTTCTCACCTTCGCGCACCTTCACGTGGACGCGTAGCGTGTCGCCCGGGCGGATCGCTGGCCGCTCGGTGACTTCTCCCTGCTCGATGATATCAATGACGTTCATGGCTTCTGCTCCGTTCCAAGACCTGCGTGCGTAGCACCTGGGGGCGGTTCCAACGTTTCGAGGATCGCTCGTTCCTCGTCATCCAGCGCCGCGCCCGCCAGCACGTCCGGTCGCCGCTCCAGCGTTCGGCGGAGCGCCTCGCGCTTGCGCCAGCGCGCGATCTCCGCGTGATGCCCGGAGAGCAGCACGTCTGGAACCGACATGCCGCGGAAGTTGGCCGGCCGCGTGTAGTGTGGATGGTCCAACACCCCACGCGAGAACGAGTCCTCCTCGACCGACCGCTCATCGCCGACAACACCAGGGATCAGGCGCGCGACGGTGTCCACGATGACCAGCGCCGGCAGCTCGCCGCCCGAGAGCACGTAGTCGCCAATCGACAGCTCCTCGGTCGCGAGCGCTGCCCGCACGCGCTCGTCGATACCTTCGTAACGCCCACAGAGCATGACGATGTGCTCGAGACCGCTCAGCCGCTTGGCGTGCGCGTGCGTCAGGCGCGCCCCCTGCGGCGAGGGCAGCAGCACGGCGTCCGGCGAGCCGCGTTGCTGGCGTATCCACTCGACCGCCTCGAACAGCGGCTCCGGCTTCATGACCATCCCTGGCCCGCCGCCAAACGGTACATCGTCGACTGTCCGGTGCTTGTCCGTCGTGAAACGGCGCAGATCGTGGATAGCCACATCGAGCCCGCCACGCGCACGCGCGCGTCCGACGACGCCCTCCGCCAGCCCGGCTTCGACCATCGCGGGAAAGATGGTCACGATGTCGAACTTCACAGGTCGAGCAGCCCCTCGGGCGGATCGATGACGATGTCTCTCGTCCCGGTGTCGACCGAGACGCATATCGAGCGTACGAGCGGGATCAGCAGCTCGCCGCGTGCCGCGCGTACGACCAACCGCCCGGCCTCAGGCCCGGCGTCGTATCCCACGACCTCCCCCACGCGCTCGCCGGAGGTGAGGCGGACACGGCAACCCACGAGATCGTGCCGATAATACGTGTCCGGCGGCAGCGGCTGAAGCGCCGACGCTGGAACCCGCAGCTCGCCGCGGCCAAGCGCGTCGGCGGCCGTGCGCGTGTCCACGCCCTCGAAGAGCACCAGGAGGCGCCGCTGATGCACGCGGCAGCCTCGCACGGTGAGCCTTTCGACCTGCCCCGCCCGCTCCATGAAGAGATGGGCGCCCTCTCGAAAGCGCTCGTCGGGGAAATCCGTCTGCGGATGGACGGCTACCTCCCCGCGAATGCCGTGGGCTCGACCGATGGTCCCCACGACCGCCATCTCGTCCCAATCATTCAGCATGCCCTGGCGGCGGCCAGTCACGAAACTCGAGCTGTACGCGACGTCCGTCCCGGTCCGCGGCCAGCGCCACGAGCGTGCGCAGCGCCGTGGCGGTACGACCTTGACGCCCGATCACGCGGCCGAGATCCCCAGGCTCCATATAGAGCTCGAGCACCGCCGTCCCGCGGTGCTGCCCCTCCGTCACGGCGATGTGCGCTGGGTGATCCGCCAACGCTCGGGCGATCACCTCGACGACAGCGTGCGCGTGGCTCACGACGTGCCCTGCTCCGTGCTCGATCCAGCGCCCTCGACCTCGACGTCAGGCGCCGCGCTAGGCGGCGGAGCCGTGCTCTCGGGCGCGTCGGCAGCCGCCTCCGGCGCCGCGGCCGCGGCCGGCTCTCCACCCTCGCGTGGCGCCTCCACCTCCGCCGCAGCCGCCCCCTTGTGACGCACTGCGAGCGTTCGAACCGTGTCGCTGAGCTGTGCGCCCTTCGATTGCCAGTGGGCGAGCCGCTCGTAATCGAGCTTCACCTTCTCGGGCTTCGTCCGCGGATTGTAGTGACCGATCACCTCGACGAAGCGGCCGTCACGGCGGCTCGCATCCTCGGCGACCACGATTCGATAGAACGGGCTTCGTTTCGCACCATGGCGGCGCAGGCGAATTACGAGCATCTAGACACCTTTCATCTGAGTTACCGGCGCTCGGCTTCCATCATCTGCCGGATCGCGCCGAGCTGCTTCCGCATCTTGTTCTTTCCCTTGCCGCCACCAGGCCCCGCTCCCATCAGCTTGAGCATCTTCTTCATCTGCACGAACTGCTTGAGCAGGCGGTTCACCTCTTCGACCGACGTGCCGCTGCCGCGCGCGATGCGCTTGCGGCGGCTGCCGTTGAGGATCTGATGATGGTCACGCTCTCTGGACGTCATCGAGTCGATGATGGCCTCGACGCGGGTAATCTGCTTCTCGTCCACACCGTCGGGCAGTTGATTCTTGACCTGCGCAAAGCCTGGCAGCATGCCCAGCAGGTTCTCGAGCGGCCCCATGCGCCGTATCGTCCGGAGTTGATCGCGGAAGTCCTCGAGCGTGAAGGAGGCTGACCGCAGCTTGTCCTCGAGGCGCACCGCTTCCTCTTCGGTGACCACCTGCTCGGCCTTCTCGATGAGCGACAGCATATCGCCCATGCCGAGCACCCGCGACACGACGCGCTCGGGATGGAACGACTCGAGATCGTCCAGCCGCTCTCCGCTGCCCACGAACGCGATCGGTACGCCGACCACCGAGACCACCGAGAGCGCAGCGCCGCCGCGCGCGTCGCCATCCATCTTGGTCAACACGACGCCGCTGATCCCGATCCGACGGTTGAACTCACCGGCGCTCTTGATGGCATCCTGGCCGGTCATGGCATCCGCGACGTACAGCATGTCGCTGGGCGCAACGGCCGCCTTGATCGCCTCGAGCTCCCCCATCAGCTCGTCGTCGATGTGGAGGCGCCCCGCCGTGTCGACGAGCACGACGTCGAAGCCCAGCGTCTTGGCTTGCGCGACCGCGCCGGAGGCCCGCGACACCGGGTCGAGGTTTCCCTCGGGATCGTGCACGCGCAGGCTCGCCTGCCGTCCGAGCAGCGAGAGCTGCTCAATCGCGGCAGGTCGTCGAACGTCGGTCGATACCACGATGGGATGGCTTCCCTGTCGCACCAGCCACTTCGCGAGCTTCGCCGTTGTCGTCGTCTTCCCCGACCCTTGCAGTCCCAACAGCAGGATGACGCGCGGCGTCTCGGAGGTGGGTGCCAGCCCGCCTTGCGCGTCGCCGAAGAGGGCCAGCATCTCGTCGCGGACGATGCGCACGACGTGCTGGTCTGAGGTGAGGCTGCGGAGAACTTCCTGGTCGACGGCGCGGTCACGAACGCGGTCGACGAACGCCTTCACGACGTTGAAGTTCACGTCCGCTTCGAGCAGCGCCATCCGAATCTCGCGCAGGGCGGCCTCGACCAGCTCCGGGGTGAGGCGTGCCTCGCCGCGGAGAGTGCGGAAAACGTCCTGGAGTCGTGTGCTCAGAGATTCGAACATGACGGTCGTCACGCGTACGGGCGCGTAAGCCACGCGCACGCAAACAGTTAGAGTAGCCCAGCCTCGGCCGGTCTGTCAAACTGGGAAGAAGCGAGCTTCAATACTATTCGCTTCGTCCGTAGCGAGGGGCCTTTAGAGTGTGTGAATAAATTCGTGGGGTCCGCCTTTAGGC
>JBOGIN010000627.1:0-1591 GCA_050742275.1 Vicinamibacteraceae bacterium | reverse complement strand
CTATCGGATCGGCGCGAACTCGCCGCTGGTCGACATGCTGATCGAGGCGGCGGAGCAAGGCAAGCAAGTGGCGGTCTTGGTGGAGCTCAAGGCGCGGTTCGACGAGGCAAACAACATCGCCTGGGCGACGCGCCTCGAAGCCGCCGGCGTGCACGTCGTCTACGGACTCCTGAACCTGAAGACGCACTGCAAGCTGTGCCTGGTGATCCGTAAGGAGCCGGAGGGCATCACCCGCTACGCGCACGTGGGCACGGGGAACTACAATCGCGAAACGTCGCAAGTCTACACGGACTTCGGCCTGTTCACCGCCGATGAGACCATCGTCGATGACATCAGCGAGGTCTTCAACTACCTGACCGGCTACTCGAATCGAAAGAGCTTCCGGGAGCTGTTGGTGGCGCCCGTGTCGTTGCGCGGGCAGCTCAAGGCGCTGATCGACCGCGAGTGCGAGCATGCACAGGCAGGTCGTCCTTCACGTCTCATCTTCAAGAACAACGCCGTTACCGACCCCGCCATGATTCGCGTGCTCTACCACGCGTCACAGTGCGGCGTGCCCATCGATCTGATAACACGCGGCGTCTGCTGTCTGAGGCCCGGCGTGACTGGCATCAGCGAGACCATTCGTGTGCGATCGATCGTCGGTCGCTTCCTGGAGCACTCGCGCATCTATTACTTCGAGAACGGCGGCCAACCTGAGATTTACATCGGCAGCGCCGATCTCATGGAGCGGAACCTGGATCGACGTGTCGAGGCGCTCTGTCCCGTGAAGGACGCCGAGGTCCGCAGGCACCTGCGAGAGACGGTGCTCGAGGCGTATCTGGCCGATACCGATCGCGCCAAGGCCCTCCTGCCGGACGGGCGCTACCTCCGTGCCACGGCTGGATCGGAGACGACAGCCCTCAACGCTCAGCAGGCGCTCCTCGACCACAACACCGGGGAACGAGGAACGAGCATTACGTAGGGTCACGCGCGGCGCCAGCCGCGGTCGGTCCGCGTGTCCAGCTCGAAGAGCCATCGCGCGCGCTCCACCCTGTGCCAATCGGAGCAGACGGTCTCCCGCACGACGTGGTCGTCCTGCTCTTCGAGGACACGCCACCCGGCGCCCGCCGTATCCACGACCAAACGCTTCACGCTACCGGCAATATGCTCCATGCGGAGCTCGACACGGTGAGTATGGGGTGCTGGGGTCATAGGAGGCCTCGCGGGGCACGAAGAGCGCCTATCATCCCGCGAGACGACACCCAAGGGATGTAAATTTTGTGTAAACACGCAGGCGGACAGCTCCCCTAATCCCGGTCAGAAGTGAACGCCGGCGTTGAGGCCGAGCACGCGCGGAACCCCCATTTCCCCAACAAACCCCGACGGTGCGAAGCCCTCGTACGGGAACGCGACCGGGACGTAGCGAGTGTCGAAGGCATTCCGCACCCAGCCTTCCACCAGCAGGTACTTGCCTCTGACACCAGCGTGGAAGTTCACGAGCGAATAGGCGTCCTGGCCGCGAGTGTTGGCATCGTCGTAATGAAACGACCCGTACAAGACCACTTCTGCACGACCGTAGAAGCTCGCCCCGGCGCGCAGCCCACCCGAATAT
>JBOGIN010000626.1:0-3329 GCA_050742275.1 Vicinamibacteraceae bacterium | reverse complement strand
GCGGGTACACGATGTACGCCTGGCGGCCTTGCGCAAGCTCCTGACGAAGGAAGGCGTGGGCGGCGTCACGCCGTGATTCTGGCCGTACGGTTGTCTTCACGGGCTGTCGACCCGGCGGCCGGTCGCGGATCGTCGACACATCGAGGTCGCCGTAGACGGTCAGCGCCATGCTACGCGGAATGGGCGTGGCCGTCATGACGAGCACGTCGGGCGATGCTGCCTTCTCGCGCAGGAGCAGCCGCTGCACGACGCCAAAGCGGTGTTGCTCGTCGATCACGGCGAAGCCGAGCTGCTTGAACGTGACCGGCTCTTCGAGCAGCGCGTGCGTGCCGACGACCAGCGTGGCGTCGCCAGACGCGACGGCAGCGAGCCGCGCGCGGCGCTCGGGGGCGGAGAGCGAACCGGTCAAGAGCCGGACCGAGAAACGTGTCGGCGCCAGCCACTGCGTGAGCGTACGGGCATGCTGCTCCGCGAGCAACTCGGTCGGCGCCATCAAGGCAACCTGGAAACCGTTCTCCATCACGACAACGGCCGCCAACGCCGCAACCACCGTCTTGCCGGCGCCGACGTCTCCCTGGAGCAGCCGGTGCATCGGCTCCGGCCGCTGCAAGTCCTCGACGATCTCGGCGAGCGCGGACCGTTGTCCGGCCGTGAGCTTGAATGGCAGCACCCTCCGGGCCGCGCTGCGCACGGAGGTATCCACGCGAATCGCGTGCGGCTTCGCCGCGCCCTCGCGCTCGCGCCGCCGCAGGGCCAGGCCGAGCTGAAAGACAAAGAACTCCTCGAAGATCAGGCGGATCTGCCCTGGCGTACGAAAGCGATTCAGCGCGTCGAGGTCGGTGCCGTCGGGCGGAAAGTGCGTCTGCCACAGCGCCGCTCGACGCGCAGGCAGCGCCATCTCCTCCGAGAGCCGCTCCGGCAGCGGGTCCTCCAATGAGCCCTCGAGGCGCTCGAGCGCTTGGTGGACCAGGTCGCGTTGGATGCGCGGGGTCAACGATCCAACACGCTCGTAGACCGGCACGATGCGCCCGTGGTGAACCGAGCGTGCAGAATCCAGATCGGGCGTCTCGCCGTCACCGCCCTCGGCGAGGATCTCGTAGTCCGGGTTGGTGAGCTGAGTGCCCCAGGGTGTGGCTTCCACCTTGCCGTACAGCACGATGTGTTGCCCGCGGCGCAAGACGTCGCGGAGGAAGCGTTGGTTGAACCAGAGCGCACGCGCGTGTCCGCTGCGGTCGTGAACGATGGCTTCGAAGATCGTGAATCCGGGCCGGCGGGTCGGTCGCAGGCCGCACCGCGCGATCGTGCCAGCGACGGTGCTCGTCCGGCCGGGTTCGAGCTGTGCCAGAGGAACGAGACGACTGCGGTCTTCGTAGCGCAGAGGGAAGCGCAGCAAGAAATCGTCGACGGTCACGATGCCGATACGCGCCAGCTCCGCCACGCGCCGCGGGCCCACTCCCGTGAGCGCTTCGAGTGACGTCGAAAGATCGAGCCTCGTGGCGAGCATAAACAAGGCGTCAGGCGTCAGGCGTCAGCAGGGATCAGGTGGAAGGCTTAAGGGGTCCCAACTAGCGCCTGACGCCTGCTGATCCCTGACGCCTGACCCCTGACGCCTACTGTACGATGACCGCCTCGCCGGCGCCGAGGCGAATCTCGCGGATTCCGGAGGGTAACTGGAAAGGCGATTCCAGGTCGAACCCGCGCGGGTTCCGCTCGGTTCGCGAGTAGTAGGTCACGATCTGTTGGAGAAGGCTCGTTGGGACGGAGACACCGCCAATCTCGGCGGATTCCAGATGAAACTGCCCCACGCTGTCGCGTGTCTGCAACGTTCCTTGCACCGTTGCAGGCAGCTTGCCGGAGAGCAGGCTCATGGGATCGAGGTAATCGCCGCCACCGCTCTTCGCACGGCTGGCACGCACCGCATCCAGATCCACCACGGCGGACGCGGCGAGCCGGCTGCCGCCAAGCATGCGAAGCGACGGCTCCGTCAGGCCTGCCGGCAAGCTTTCCTTCAGCCGATATCGAAAGTATGCGTTGCACTCGCGCTCGCTAATCGGCGTGAGCTGGGCATCGCGCGAGCGGGCCGCGCCGTACGTGGCGATGGATAGAAGCTTCTGTTGCAGCCGATCGGCATCAGCGGGTGTTGGTGTGGTATCGCCGCTCGCAACCGATCCGGCAAGCAGCATGCATCCTAGCGCAACCAGGACCGACCGTACCGACACGTCTCTCTCCATCTGGCGAATCTGGCACCCTGAGCGACGTCAAGTGTACCACGGCGGAAACGGGGAACAGGAAACGGGAAACTAGCAGGCGGGACTTGAGCGCTGATTCGCAATGCCGATTCCTGTGTCCCGCGATGACGCACCCTCGGCACTGCGGCCCGGCAAGCCGCGTCCCGTTTCCCGTTTCCCGTTTCCCGTTTCCTGCTTCCCGAAACTCCTGATCCTTGACTTTCGCTTTTTGTTTGCATACTATGGCCCCATCGTGCGGGAACGGTTCGGCAGATCGTCTGCCGCCAGGTAAAGGAGGGCCCGTGCAGCCGCTCACCAAACGCCAGCGCGAGATCCTCGACTTCCTCCACGAGTTCATCCAGCAGCATGGCTACGCGCCAAGCCTCGAGGAAGTCGGACGCCGATTTGGGCTGTCGTCGCTTGCGACAGTTCACAAACACTTGACCAACCTCCAGGAGAAGGGCTGCATCAAGCGCGCGTGGAACCGCAGCCGCTCCGTCGAGCTCGTCCCGACGCCGGTGAGCGACCGTGTCGTCGAGCTGCCGCTTCTTGGATACGTCGCCGCAGGCGCGCCGATCGAGGCCATCGCAACGAATGAAGGCATCGCGGTGCCACATTCGTTCGTCGGCCGGCAGGAAACCTACGTCTTGCGCGTCCGGGGCGATTCGATGATCGACGAGCATATTCGCGATGGCGATTTCGTCATCGTGGAAGATCGCAAGACCGCCGAGAACGGCGAGATGGTCATCGCGCTGCTCAACGGCGCGGAGGCGACCTTGAAGAAGTTCTACCGTGAGAACGGACAGATTCGTCTGCAACCCGCCAACCCGATGATGCAGCCAATCATCGTCTCGACGGACAACGTGGAGATTCAGGGTGTGGTGATCGGCGTGATGCGGAGGTACTAACTAGTGGCGTTGGCGCAGGGGCTTCGAGAATGACGCGGCAGATTCTCCATCTTGATCTCGACGGCTTCTTCGTGGCGGTCGAGCGCGGCCGACACCCGGAGCTCCAGGGACAGCCGGTGGTGATCGGCGGGCGTCCGGAGGGTGTGGGACGCGTGGCGGCAGTCTCGGCGGAAGCGCGCGCGGGGGGTGTGTG
>JBOGIN010000625.1:0-9666 GCA_050742275.1 Vicinamibacteraceae bacterium | reverse complement strand
GAGTTGGAACCGCCTGTTGCCGAAGCGCGACGTGATCCGCCCGAAGGCTCCGCTGCTGAAGCTCGTGTTCGGATTGCTCAGAATCGGATGGTTGAAGATGTTGAACGCCTCGATGCGGAACTGGGCGCGCGCGTCCCTGAACAGGCGAAAACTCTTGAGCAGCGCCATGTCGGCCGTCCATTGTGACGGTCCAATCAGGGCGTTCCGGCCAAGCGTGCCGAACGTGTTGTGCCCGGTCCCGCCACCGGGCCGGAAGAACGGCGGCTTGTCCTCGCCCTGCGGCGACCAGGCGAACCACTGGATATCGCCGTCCTCGAGCTCGGCTTTCGGGTACTCGATGGCGCCACTCACGTCGGGACGATCATCGTCCTGGCCGTCGAAGTTCCAGTCCGTGCCGAGCGTCACGTTCAGCGGTTGGCCCGAACGCGCGCTGATGAACCCCGAAAGCTGCCAGTCTCCCAGGACGCGATGGACCAGGCTCGTTCCCTCGCGAAGGAACGGGATGTCGTACACGTAGTAGACGGCCAGCGTGTGCCGTGGCTGGTTCGGCCCCTTCTCGCCAAGCGGATCGAGCGGATTGGCGCCCTGGATATCCGGCGACGTGGGGTCGTCCGGATCCGTGTCGAAGCCCTTGGCCAACGCGTAATGCACGCGCACGTTGAACGCGCCTCGCCTGATGTGGCTCGAGACCTGCAACGCGTCGTACCAGCTCTTCGCGATCGGCGTCACGATCGTAATCCGCTGAAACCCGTCGAAGGGGCGCCGGGATTGGAGATTCTCAGCGCTGTCGTTCGCACCTTCCTCGAACCGGGCGAAGTTGAGGTCCAGGTTCTGCGGCAGCTTGTTCGTGCGATTTCCCACATAGCCGACTTCGAGCGTCAGGCCCTCGGTCATCTCACGCTCGACCGACAGATTCCACTGCCAGGCATACGGCGTCTCGAATGGCTCGGCGAATCCAATCGCACTGACCAGATCAGGCCACTCGAAGTCGAGGACGTCGCTGTTGTCGAGGGGGACGGGAGGGGTGTCGAAGGTGGGAAACGCGCTCGTGAGCCACGGATCGCGGAGCTGTCCATCATTGGCAATCACGGCGGGGCGGAAGGGCGCGCTCTCGGCGGGCCACAGCTTGGGATTGAAGTTCGAATAGGAGTAGTAACGACCGACGCCGCCGCGCACTGCCGTTCGTCCATCTCCGAAGACGTCGTAGGCCACGCTCACTCGCGGCGCGATGTTGTCGAAGTCGGTCTCGAAGAAGCCGTCCGGCACGCCAGCGTCGCCCGGAAACGCCAAGTTCATCGGCGCCTGCGGGAACACGGTCGAACGGTTGCCTTCGATGAACGCCACCATCTTGTCGTTCTTCTCGCTGGCGGCAGTGAAGAAGTCGTAGCGGAGCCCGGGAAAGACCGTCAGCTTCGGCGTGACCTGCCACTGGTCCTGGATGAACGACGAGTACAACCAGTTGTGCAGGTCGTAGTCGAGAAAGCCTCGCGCCTCCACGTCGCCCGCATAACGGCCCATGAGAAAGTCGGCCCACGCAAACGCAAAGCGATTCTCCGACGGGACGTCAGACGCGAAGCCGGAAGGGCTGGCCGAGAACCGTCCGTCGAAGGCGAACTGGGTCCCGGGATTGTCGTCGAGCTGTCTGACGCGATCGCGCTGCAGCTCCACGCCCGCTTTGATGTTGTGGCGGCCTTTGAGCCAGGTCAGCGTGCTGCCAAACCGGAAGTTCTGCTGCTCGAAGAGACTGAGCCACCCGTTGAAGGTGCCGGGACCATCGTCAATGTCGACCTGCGGCAGATACTTTCTCGCCCCTTCCTGACTGATGGGAAAGTTCTCGGCGCCGAAATCCGAGAGGTCTCGCCCCACCCCGTCGTTGGTCCTGTCGGCGCTCTGAAACGTGAAGTTGAGCCGATTCTCGACCATCAGGCGCGGGGTCACGACCCACGTATGCTTGACGCTCGAGGTCGTCTGCCCGACCTCGTTGATTCGATTGAGCCAGTCGGGCACCGTGTTCAACCCGTTGTCGGAATCCGGAAATTGCTCGTCGCCCCACACACGCATGTAGTTGAACTGCACGCTGTGGGCGTCGCTGAACCGGTGGTCCAACCGCAACAGGCCTTCCTGATTCTCCACCGGCTGCGTGAAGCGCCAGAATATCGTGTCGTCAAACGCATCGACGGTGGGAAACGACTGGGCGATGTTCTGGGCGACCGGGTCGACGAGCCCGGACGGGATCCGATGACCCAAGGCCTGGCCGGTGTCCGGATTGAAGAGGGTCACGGGAATTCCGCTGAAGTCTCCTTGCCGCATCGCCTCGGTGGGAAAGCGGACGTCGTTCTGGGAGGATTCCGACTCATCGTGAAAGCGCATGAAGGAGCCGAAGAAGAACGTGCGGTCTCGGATGATCGGTCCACCAAGCGTCGCCGACAAGTTCGTCAACGTGTCTTCGGCTTTCGGCTCACCCGCCTGGTTGTTGCCCCAGGTGTTCGCGTTCAAGCCCTTGTGGCGGAAGAAATAGGCGGCCGTGCCGTCGAAACGATTCGTGCCCGACTTGGTGATGACGTTGAAGCTGCCCCCGGGCTGTTTGCCGAATTCCGCCGGCGTGTTCGAGGTAGCGATTTGCAGCTCTTGTACGGCGTCGGGGTTCGGGAACTGCGCGGCGCTGTTGCGAAAGGACAAGGTGTTGTCGGCGCCATCCAGATAGAACGTGTTCCGGCCCTGCCGATTGCCGTTCACCTCCGCGTAGGAGCCCTGGATGTTCAATACCTGTCCGCTGTCGCGGGACGTCTCGAAGAAGGACATCTGGACGCCGGGCGCGAGCGCTCCGAACGCGAGCACGTTGCGATCCAGGTTCGGCAGGTCCTGCACCAGCTCGGTTTCCACGTTCGTACTCACCTGGCCAGACACCGTGTCCACCGGTGCGGCCGGCGCCACGACGACGGTTTCTTCGGCGATGCCGGCGATCCGCATGCGCACGGTCACGACCGTGCTGCGGTTGAGCTCGACGAGCACGTCTTGGAATTCTGTGTTCTCGAAGCCGGGAGCCTGCGCTCTCAGGACATAGCGCCCGGGCGATACGAAGTTGAAGACAAAGCCCCCACGGCTGCCCGTGGTTTGACGGAAGGTGGTTGAGGTCGCTTCATTCACGAGCTCGAGCGCGGCGCCCGGGACCACGCCTCCCTGCTCATCGACGACCGTGCCCTGAAGCGTGCCGCTGGTCTGCGCGAACGCGACTCGACTGGCGAGCAGCAGCGCCACCAGAAGGGTGGCCATGAAACGGAAGCTGGAGACACGGTGTCCCATCCCCTTCGGTGGGCACCCCTGCGGAGCACTGGCGCCAGGCGTCATGGTGGGTATCCTCCCGTTGCGCGTCAATCGGCCGCGCTCAAATTGGGCTCTAGCCCGGAATTCACAGGTGAATTCTGGCGTTAGGGAACCCCGCCAGCCTAGCTAATCTAATCGATTAGATCAAGGCGTCCCTACTCCTCGCTCCGCATGCGCGGCGTGCCGATCGCCTCCCGGCGCGCGGCTCTCGATCTCATCACGGCTATGATCTGCCTGGCGACGTTCGACCTGGGGGGCTTCATGGTGAGCGATCTCGCGTTCCGGGACGGCGGCACGAGGCTGCGCGGCGCCGTCGTGGGCTGCGGCGCCATCTCGGCGTTCCATCTCGCCGGATGGCGCCGCGTTCCCGAATTCGACATCGTCGCGCTGGTCGAGCTGGATTCGGCGCGCGCCGCCGCACGCCGTCGTGAGTTCGCACCCGCCGCGGCGTTGCACACCACGCTCGAGGAGGCCGCGGCCGTCGAAGGCTTGGACTTCGTCGACATCCTGACGCCGCCCGCGCTGCATCGGGCGCACTGTCTCGCGGCGGCGCGGGCAGGGCTGCACGTCATCTGCCAGAAGCCGCTGTGCGCCAGCCTGGAGGAGGCTACTGCGCTGGTGGCGGACCTCGAGGCGTATCCGAAGCTGTTCGCGGTGCACGAGAACCATCGGTATCGTCCCTGGTTCCTCGAGATTCTGCGGGCGCACCGCACGGGGTTCTTCGGCACGCTGCGGTACGTGCGTCTCGAGCAGCACGACCCGCAGGAGCCGCCGGAGCGGTTCAAGGCGGAGGCGGAGCGCGGGGTGTTGCTCGAGTACGGCGTGCACTTGGCGGACATGCTCCGCGCGCTGCTGGGCGAGCCGGACGCCATCCACGCGCGGCTGCATCGCGTGAACCCGCGCGTGCGCGCGGAGAGCCTCGCGCATGTAGTGTGGGAGTACGCGCACGCTTCCGCGGTCGTCGACATCTCCTGGAAGGCCGGCGGCGTGCAGCAGGGGTCCGCGCTCGTCATGGGCGACGAGGGCGAGGCCTGGTTCGAGGGCCGCATGACGCGCGGCGAGACGGCGCGCTTCCGCATGGTGCGTGGCCGTACGGTGGTGAGGGACGAACGCCGCTGTCCGACGGACGACTACGCGGACGCGTTCTACCTTCTCCAGCGGGCGCTGACCGACAGCATGCTGTCTGGCGCGCCTGCTCCGCAGGCTGCGCGTGACAATCTCCGAACGCTCGCCCTGACGTGTGCGGGATACGACGCTGCCGCCGCCGGCGGCTGGGTGGTGAACCCCTAGCCCCCAAGATCGGCAGTCTCGTGATCCTATTGCCTTGATGTCTGATGCAGGATATATTATGTTTCAAACTTGAGATCACGTCCTTCGATATCTGCCCTCGGTGGGCGGGGGAGAGGCCCAATGCGGAACGCAAGTCTGTTGTGGCGGGCCGGCCGTGGGCTGTTGTCGATCAGCGCCGCCATTGGCGCCGTGCTCGGCGGGCCCGGCGTGCTCGAGGCCCAGGTCGCCGGCACGATCAGCGGCTACGTCCGGGACCCGGGGGGCGGCAGCATCCCCAATGCGCAGGTCACGGTTGAGTCGGCTGGGCAGCAGTTGGTTCGCTCCACCCGCTCGAACGACAGCGGGTTCTTCGAGCTGCTGGCATTACCCCGAGGCATCTATCGAATCACGGTCGAAGCCGAGGGCTTCGAGGCGCAGACGCGCTCGGACGTCGAGCTGACCGCCGGCGCCAACGTACGCGTGGACGTCGAGCTCGCCGTCGGCGGCGTGACCGAAGAGGTCGTCGTCCAACGGGCCGAGCCGATGGTGGAGACCCGCTCCGCCACGCACTCCAACCTGGTCGATGATCGACGCGTGCAGGATCTCCCGTTGAGCGGCCGCAACGTCGTGGCGCTGGCTGCGATGCACGCCGGCATCACCAACATCCGCGCATCGCAGGATACGTCGGACGGGCGCCAAGGTCCGGTGATGGCGGTCAACGGCGGCAACCGCAACCACAACCTGTTCACGCTGAACGGCGCCGTGTTCACGCATTTCAACCAGACAACCGGCTTCAATCCGCCGCCGCCGGACGCCGTGCAGGAGATCCGGCTCCAAACGCACAATTTCTCGGCGGAGTACGGGCATACCGCCGGCGGCCAGGTCAGCATCGTCACCAAGGCGGGAACGAACGAGCTGCACGGCACCGCGTGGGAGTTCCATCGAAACGCTGCGCTCAACGCCCGCAGCTTCTTTCAGACCGAGAAGCCGGAGCAGCGCCAGAATCAAGCCGGCGCGAGCGCCGGCGGCCCGATCGTCCGCAACAAGCTGTTCCTGTTCGGCTCGTATCAACGGCTGTGGGATCGACGAGAAGCGGGCTCGAGTCAAACGTTCGTCCCGACCGATGCGCAGCGCACCGGAGATTTCCGGGGGCTCGACACAGCACTGCAGAACCCGACCGATGCAATTACCGGTGAGCCGTTCACCGATCGGACGGGTGCGTCCTGCGTCGCAGGCAACGTCATCAGGTCCGGCTGTATCAGCCCGGTCGCTCGGAACCTGCTGGATCGCTTCGTTCCCACCTCGCCTGACGGCACGGTGGTCACGTTGTCCCCCGAGCCGCGGGACAACTACGTCTGGATGGTGCGAGGCGATTACAACGTGGCCGGCAACAATCAGTTGAACGCGCATGTCTTCGCCGACCGGAGTGACAGCTCCTCCTGGCCCGGGAGCCTCAACTACCTTCAGCAGACCGTCTTCAGTGACGTGACGCAGGTCACGGTGAACGACACGCACATCATCGGGCCGAATCTCCTCAACGAGGCGACGTTCTCCTATTTGACGGCGGAGTCTGGCGGCGGCGCCGTCACCGAGATCGCTCCGCGCGACCTCGGCGTGGACGTCGATCTGGGCAACGACGGCCGCGGCATGTCGTTCGACGTTTCTGGCGGGTTCAGCCTGAGCTATCCGGGCGTGAACGCCCAGCGCTATGAGAGCTGGCACCTGAAGGACACGATGACCTGGAGCGTGGGGAACCACACGGTGAAGTGGGGATACGAGTTCATCAAGCCACGCTTCGAATTCAATCTGACGCTGCTGCGGACAGCGGACTTCACGGGCACGCGAACCGGCGATCCCATGGCGGACTTCATGCTGGGCGCATTCGACGACTCGACGATTGAGTTCGGCATTGCCGACCACAGCCCGTTTACCGTGAAGCACCAGCTCTTCGTCGAGGATTCATACAGAGTGCACCCCAGGCTGACGCTGAGCTACGGCCTGCGTTACGAGCCGTTCATCACATGGGATCAGGAGGGCGGACGCCACACCAGTTGGTCGCCGGGCGTGCAGTCCACGGTCGTGCCTGACGCGCCGACCGGCATCCTCTTTTCCGGAGACGAGGGTCTGCCCTCCAAGCTCACGCGCAGCGACCTCGACAACTTCGCGCCGCGGCTCGGGGTCGCGTGGGACATCGGCGGGGATGCCAAAACGGTCGTCCGCGCTGGATACGGCGTCTTCTATCAGCAGGTCAACGGCGAGACGACGCATGCCGCCGAGGCGCCGTGGCGCGGCACCACACAGCTTCGCGAGGGGCGGATCGAGGATCCGTTTGGCTCGCTCGGCCAAGGAGAGCCGCCGCCGGAGTCGCCGGGCAGGTTCGGCTGCTCCCCGATCGACGAGCATCCCGGCCTGCGCTGCACGGAGTACCCCGTGCCCATCCGGATCGTGTACACGGACCCGGATCTGAAGACGAGCTACACGCAGCACTTCAGCGTGTCGGTGCAGCGGCAGCTCAGGGCGAACCTCGCGTTCGAGGCCGCCTACATCGGCAAGACCGCCGACGATCTCGTCGGGCACAACTATTTCAACGCTGCCCCGTACATCGACTCGCCGATTACCGGAGACCCGCCGTCGCTCCAGAACATCGAGGAGCGGGTGCCGTTCAGTCCGGGCATCATCAGCGCCCAGTCTCGTGTGCTCGGGAATTTCTTTGCAAGCCGGTACCACAGCTTGCAGTTGCGCCTGGAGCGGCGCATGGCGCAGGGATTCTCGTTCTCCGGGTCCTACGTGCTTTCCAAGAACAGAACGAACCAGCCGGACGATACGCAGGGGCTCATCAGCGTGATTCCCAATCCTTTCGATCTGGAGTCCCTCTGGGGACCCTCCTTCCTCGACCGCCGCCACGTCGTGGCGGCCTCCTGGGTGTGGAGCCCGCAAGGGACCCTCGACAACGCATTCCTGGGGGTGTTGCTGAATGGATGGACGCTGACCGGACTGCATCGCATCCAATCCGGCGGCCCGCTCGCGTTCACCATGGGCACCGACGTCGCCCAGAACGGCACGTTGAACAGCGGAACCCAGTACGCGCAACTGATGCCCGGTGTCACCGCCGACGACATCGAGCGCGATCACGCAAGCCGCGACGATATGATCAGCCAGTACTTCAACGCCGATGCGTTCGTCCCATTGTCGAGCGTCCCGCGCGGCATCTATGGCAACGCGCGCCGAGGGCTCGTCTACGGACCGGGATCAGTGACGACCGATCTCGCGGTCATGCGCAATTTCAGGCTCGGCGCCGGCCTGCAGTTGCAACTGCGCGGAGAGCTCTTCAACGCGTTCAATCAGGTAAGCTTCGACAATCCGGAGACGGATATCTCTTCGAGCAGCTTCGGCCGAATTACCGGCGCCGATGATGGACGGCAGATTCAAGTGGCCGCAAAGCTGATCTGGTGAGGATTGCGTCTATTCGTCTGCATCTGAGGAGGTTATAACGCTCATGAAGGCACGACACGGTATTCTGCTGCTGATGCTGCTGATGCTGCTGACGGTGGCTGCGATGGGCTCGGCGCCCTGGCGCCTCGTTGCCGAAGCCGCGCAACAAGAGGCTGAGAAGAGCATTCCCGACAGGGTCCGGCTGTTCATTCCGTACAAGGAGTACTCGCAGCAGGACAACCAGCGCGTGCTCGAGATATACAAGTACCTGCGCGTGGCTGACGTTTCGGACGGCATGGACGTCGCGGGATTGCAGAATGTTGGCCTGGTCGATCCGGAGATTCACGCGTTGTGGAAGGACACGGAGACGTTCACGCATCGTGTGGTTGGCATCGCCGTCACGGCGCGCTACGTCCCCACCAACAAGCGTGAGCCGGCGATGGACGACAAAACCATCGGCCACTGGTACAGCACCATCACGTCGGAGGCCTTCATGGACGTCTTGACCCCAGGCTCCATGCTGATGATCGACGCGATGGAGGATGGTGAGTCACGCAGCATTGGCTCCTCCAATATTCAGTCATGGCAGAAGCGCGGCATGGTCGGCCTGGTCACCAGTGGTGGTCTGGCAGACTCGGACGAGATCATCCATCAGAAGATACCTACCTACTTTCGACGGCTGGCACGTGGCATCCGTCCAGGCCGCAACGAGCTCGAGTCGGTAAATCGACCGGTCACGATTGGCGGGGTGCTGGTTCGGCCCGGCGACGTCGTGCTCGCGGACGGCGACGGCGTGGTCGTCGTTCCGCGCGAGCGCGCCCAGGAGGTGGCCGACGCCGCCTTGACGTTCCTCGACAACGTGGGGCGCGAGCGTTACATCAAGGAGACGGGCAAGAATCCTTGGGCGGAGCGCAAGCCGAGCAACTAGCGTCGATAATACTGATTCACATGGCGAACTCCCGCACCAACCTGAGACCGACCGAGGCCGGCGACACCATCGAGCGGCTCGTCGAGTTCGATCCTGCCACGCTCTACGAGGCCGCCGGCCAGAAGGGGATGGTGGATCCAGCGATTCGTCCTGCCTGGCCGGGCGCAAAGGTGTGCGGCCGGGCAGCAACTGTCGAGTGTCCACCCTGCGACAACCTGATGCTGCACATCGCGGTCGCGAACGCGCGGCCTGGGATGGTCATCGTGGCAACGGTGGGCGGGTATTTGCTGGCCGGGGCCTGGGGCGAGGTCCTGACCGCGGCGGCGCAGGCGCGCGGCGTTGCCGGTCTCGTGATCGACGGCGCCGTGCGCGATATCGATGCAATCGCGACGCTCGAGTTTCCGGTGTTCAGCCGCGGCCGCGCGATTGGGGCATGCACCAAGGAGCGACCGGGAAAGCTCGATGTGCCGATCCAGCTCGGCGGCGCCCTCGTTCGTCCGGGAGATATTGTCTTGGGTGACGCCGACGGCGTCGTCATTGTCGACCAGGACAGAGTCGACGAGGTCTACGACGCCGCGCGCGAGCGGCGGGCGAAAGAAGCCGAGATCATCCGCCAGCTTCGTGAGGGTCGGACCACGGTGGAGCTCTTGGGGCTCGAGGATCCCCGCAAGAACACGAACAGGTAGGGCGGCCCTTTAGGGCCGCCGTCGATC
>JBOGIN010000624.1:0-3806 GCA_050742275.1 Vicinamibacteraceae bacterium | reverse complement strand
GTCAAGGACCAGTCCGGCGCCGTGCTCCCCGGCGCGAGCGTGACCGTCACCGATAGCGGCACCGGATCCGCCCGGACGACCACCTCCGGCGCGGACGGTGGTTACGTCGTCGAGAGCCTGAAGCCGGGTGAGTACGAGATTACCGCCGGCCTGGAGGGTTTCAAGGAGACCACCATCACCGGCATCAGCGTGCAGGTGGCACAGCGGGCCCGGGTAGATGTTACGCTGGAGGTCGGCGTCGCCTCCGACAGGGTGGACGTCGTGGCTACGTCGCCGGTCATCCAGACCGACTCCGCATCAGTGGGGCAGGTCATCGGTAGCCGTGAGGCATTGGAACTGCCGCTGGACGGCCGACAGTTCATCCAGCTCGCCACGCTCGCACCGGGCGTCGTCTCGAGCGGCGGCAGCGTGACGGGTGGTGGCATCAGCGCCAACGGCATGTCCTACCAGTCGAACAACCTGATGATCGACGGGATCCTGAACTGGGAAACCGCGGAAGGCCGGCAGAACTTCTCCCCGAGTCTCGACATGATTCAGGAGTTCAAGATTCAGACCAACAGCTACGACGCGGAGTACGGGCTGACGGGCGGTGCGCAGGTGAACGTGATCACGAAGCGAGGCACCAAGGCGTATCACGGTTCGGGGTTCTACTTCGGCCGCGACGATGCGTTCGACGCGCGACCGTTGTTTCAGCCGGGAGAACTGCCGCCGTTCAGCCAGAAGGAGTTCGGGGGCACGGTGGGCGGCCGCATACCAGGGTCCGAGAAGGATTTCTTCTTCCTCAGCTATCAGGGCTTCCGCCAGGCGAAAGGCCTGACACTGGTGAGGACGTTTCCGACGGATGCGCTGAGGCGCGGCGACTTCTCGGGCGTTTCCACGACCATCTATGACCCGCGCACGTATGATCCGGCGACCGGGCAGCGCTTGCCCTTTCCGGGCAACATCATCCCCTCGGACCGGATCTCGCCTGTGTCCGCCGCCTTCATGCCGTTCTGGCCGCCGGTCGCGGCCGGCGCTCCCTTGGCCAATAACTTCGTCTCGAACCCGAACGAGCGATTCGACCGAAACGAGATCTCCATTCGCTACGACCGCGACCTCTCTGCCAAGGACGCCCTGACGTTCCGTTTTACCTACAGCGTGCTCGAGGTCGAGCTGCCCTTGGGCAACTGTGATTGCGCCACGGGCGTGCCAGGACTCGGTGAGTTCGGCAACTTCAACGGCACGAACAGCAAGTTGAACTGGACGCACATTTTCAGCGGCACCACCCTGAACACGTTGAACGTCGGCTTCAGTCGCTTTCTGCAGGACCGCCAGAACGAGACGACGGGGACCGATTACATGACTCCGGCGGGCATCGCAGGCATTACCCGGCTGCAGGATGGGATTCCCACGTTCAACCTCTCCGGCTGGACGCCTATCTCGGACAATTTCGATTCGCCGTCCAGGCAGACGTTCGAGAACTACGTGATCGAGAACATCCTCACGACGATTCGCGGCCGGCACTCGCTTAAGTTCGGCGCCGGCCTCGTCAACAACCGCGGTCGCAGTTCTCTCAGCACCTTCGATCGGCCGACCTTCAACTTCGATCCCCGCTATTCCACCGCCTCCGCCAATGCCCCGGGCAACCAGTTCAATGCCCTGGCCGATTTCCTGCTCGGCACGCCGAGCTCGGCGTCGGTCTGGAACAACCGAGTCGAGCAGGACTTGCGCGGCAAGTGGATCCATGCCTTTGCCCAAGACAACTGGACGCCGCTTCAGAGCCTGACGCTGACGTACGGATTGCGGTACGAAATCTTTTCCGTTCCCTACGACGCCCAGAACCGGTTGTCGGCCATCGACCTCGGCACGGGGCGCCGCGTCTATCCCGGCGAGGTGCCCCAGATGCCAGGGGTACCTGCCAACGCGGTCACCGCCGAGTCGCTGGGGTATCCGCGCAACCTCCAATTTCCGACGAGCTACACGAACTTCGTTCCGCGCCTCGGGTTCGCGTATCGGATCGGTGGCAGTCACGACTGGGTCGTCCGCGGCGGCTTCGGCGTGTTCAACAACTGGGTGAACGCGACCGCTCAGATAAACACGGCGATCGGACCGCCGTGGGTACCGCAATTCCGTGTCATCTGCAACGCGGACGTGCCCTGCATCGACATGACGAATCCCTTCGCAACGACGGCGGTGCCTGCGACGGCAGGATCGGCCGCGAGCAAGACGAACAGATTGCCGTCTGTGCGCCAGTACTCGTTGGGGCTTGCCTATCAAGTGACCCCAACGTTCGGCACCGAGGTGAGCTATGTCGGGAACTCCAACCGGCACAACCTCATGCGCCTCGATCTGAACCAACCGGCTCCCGGATCGGGTCCAATCAACGATCGGCTGCCGTTTCCCCAGTTCAGCACGCTTCGGTCTCCGCTGAGCATCGGGCGGTCCAACTACAACGCGCTGCAGGTCACGGCGCGCAAGCTCTATGACGCGACGGGCCTGACGTTCATGGGCTCCTACACCTGGGCGAACGCGCTCGGGACCGCCCCGAGCAGCCCGGAGATCAACGAGTTCCAGCCCATTCGGGATGTGCGGGACTTCGAGAACGACTACGGCCCGACGAGTTACGATCTCCGTCACATCCATTCGTTCAGTTGGAGTTACGAACTGCCGATCGGCCACGGCAAGCCGATCGCATCGCATGTGAGCAGCGCAATCAATCAGGTCATTAGTGGCTGGAGGCTCGGGGGCATTGTCAGCGGCAGAAGCGGGAGACCTTTGACCGTGAGCGATGTGGTGAACACTTCCAACGCGGGCGGTTCGCGACCCGACCTCGTATGCGAGCCGAATGATCACCGTCGGGAGAATCAACAGGCCGCCATTCAGCAGTGGTTCAATACGTCGTGCTTCGCGCGTGCGGCCGCGTTCACGTTCGGCAACGCGGGCGTCGGCGTGGTCAGGGGACCGGGGCATCACAATGTGGACCTCTCCCTGCAGAAGGGCATCGCGATCGGCGCAGGGAGGCGATTGGAGCTTCGAGTCGACGTCTTCAACGCGTTCAACCGTGCGCACCTAGGTAATCCATCGACGGCGTTCGGCACCGCAGGGTTCGGCACCATCAGCGACACGATCGGGACCGCGCGTCAGATGCAGCTTGGCGCACGCTTCGAGTTCTGATAGCAGGCGTGCCGTCGCTCGCCCGATGCGGGTCGTCGAGCGCGTGTTCCTCTTATCGCGCTCACATGTGTCATATAGTGGGACATCTACGGTGTTGGTCGCGGTGTCTTCGCGCTGATCGAGCCAGCCTTTATACCGGCAAGAAACACCGTAAGAAGCAAAGCAGCAGAACGTCGTGGTTCACAAAGTGGGACAGAATGCTTTTATCGTTGACAGCGCCGAGGGGCTGCTGAGAGCCTTGCGCAGCTTTCACAGTCAAGGAGCACGCAGATGGCCCTTCGAGTGCGAACGATCGTCGCCATGGCGCTCGCGTTGTGGGCGGCGCCCGCGTCGGCACAGGTCACGACCAGCACGATTCTCGGGACGGTGACGGACCCCTCGGGCGGCGTGCTGCCGGGCGTGCAGATCACCGTTACCGACAGCGCCACGGGATCCGTCCGGACGACGAGGACCGGCGTCGATGGCGGCTACGTCGTCGAAAACCTCAAGCCCGGTGACTACGTCATCGCGACCGTCGTCAGCGGCTTCAAGGACGCGGTCGTCTCCGGCATCACCGTGCAGGTCGCGCAGCGCGCGCGGGTGGACATCACGCTCGAGCTCGGATCGGCGAGCGACCGCGTCGAGGTCGTCGCCCGCGCGCCGGTCATTCAGAC
>JBOGIN010000623.1:0-4321 GCA_050742275.1 Vicinamibacteraceae bacterium | reverse complement strand
CTTCAGATCTTTCCCACGACATTCGACTTCTCAAGTCCGCAGGGTCGAGGCAGGAACAGGCGTCAAGCGGTGAGGAGAGGGTCGGTCGCTCGAGATTGATACGCGTCGAATACAGGTGAGCGGCGAGCAGTTCGACGACGAGGTAGGTGGGCGCTTGACATATTCCTATATGGGAATACAATCGTTACTTGTGTCGCGTGCCGCAACGAGCTCTGACGTGTTCAACGCGATCGCCGAACCGCAACGACGCGCCATCCTCGAGGTCCTGGCCGGAGACGAACGGTCGGTCAACGAAGTCGTCCATGTGCTTGGAGTGGCGCAGCCGTCAATCTCGAAGCATCTCCGGGTGCTTCGCGAGGTAGGTCTCGTACATTCCCGGCGCGACGGTCGACAGATCTGGTATCGCACCAACGCGCATGGCATCAGGCCCTTGTACGAGTGGGCTGGCACATTCGAGCGCTTCTGGAGTCAGAGGCTCCGTCGGATCAAGGAGCGGGCCGAATCGACTCAGCACGCAGTACGCCAAGACGACATTCAGCCGCGGAAGTCACAGAACAGCAATGCCAGGCGCTTTCGCGATAGCTCGCAGGCGCAGGACTAGAGGAGGACGACATGACAACGACCGCCTCGACGCTCGATGAGCTGACGTTGAACATCACGCAGGAGATCCGCGTCAATGCGCCGCTCGAGGCGACGTTTGCCGCGGTGCTCGAGGAGATGGGGCCCCACAATGCGGATCGCAACGGGACGCCGATGCCGCTGACGATCGAGGCGAAGCCTGGAGGACGTTGGTATCGGGATCTGGGTCACGACAACGGACATCTGTGGGGACATGTGCAGGCCATCAAGCGACCGACCCTCCTCGAGATCACCGGCCCGATGTTCATGTCCTACGCCGTGGTCTCGAACATTCAGTATCGACTGACTCCGGTCGATGGCGGCACGCTCATCACCTTCAGGCATAGCGCGATGGGAGTGATTCCGGAGGATCACCGGACCGGTCTCGCGGCTGGCTGGACGCTGAAGCTCGATCGCATTCGCAAGAACGCGGAACGCGCCGCGCACGCGTGAGCTGGAAGCCGCTCGACGGCGGCGGCTGCGTCAGGCATCGGCGACGCGCACGACGAGCTTGCCGAAATTGCGCCCCTCGAGCAGGCCGATGAACGCCGCCGGCGCGTTCTCCAGCCCGTCGACCAGGTCTTCGCGCGGCTTCACCCGGCCGGCGCCGACCCACTCGCCCATGTCTCGGCGGAAGGCGTCGAAGCGGTTGGCGTAGTGATCGAGGATGATGAATCCCTGCATGCGGATGCGTTTCTGCAGCAGCGTCGCCATCAGCAGCGGCAGCGGGTCCGGACGGAGCGGCGACGGCTCGTCGTTGTAATGCGCGATCTGCCCGCACACCGGCACGCGCGCGCCGATGTTGAGCAGCGGCAGCACCGCGTCGAACACCGCGCCGCCGACATTCTCGAAATAGACGTCGATGCCGTCCGGACAGGCGGCGGCGAGGTGCTCGGGCAGCTGCGGATCGCGCCGGTCGAGACAGACGTGGAAGCCCAGCTCCTCGACCGCGTAGCGGCACTTATCGGCGCCGCCGGCGATGCCGACCACGCGCGCGCCCTCGAGCTTGGCGATCTGTCCGACCACCGCGCCAACCGCGCCAGTTGCTGCAGCCACCACCACGGTTTCGCGCGGCTTGGGCCGTCCGATATCGAGCAGGCCCACGTAGGCGGTGAACGCGGGCATGCCGAACCCTCCCAGTGCCAGTGAGGGCCGTGCCATCTTGCCGAGCGGGACCAGATCCTGACCGTCCGACAGCGCGTAGTCCAGCCAGCCGGCGTTGCCGAGCACCAGATCGCCGGTGTGGAATTGCGGATGCTTGGAGGCGACGACGCGGTTGACCGTGCCGCCCACCATGGGATCGCCCAGCCGCACGGACGGCGCGTAGATCGGGCCGATTTCGTTCATGATCTGGCGCATGTACGGATCGAGCGAAAGGTACAGCGTGCGCAGCAGCACCTGTCCCTCGTTCGGCGTCGGGACAGGGGCCTCGTCGAGACGGAAGTCCTGCGGCGTCGGCACGCCCCGCGGGCGCGCGGCGAGGACGATGCGGCGATTGACGGTGTCGCGTTGCGGCACGGGCTTACTCCTGGTGAAGCGCGAAGCCGGTCGCACCCGGGTCGCCCAGGTCGGGGCGGACCTGCATGCTCGGGATCAGATAGTCGCCGCCATTCTGCTGCCGATAGGGGATGGGCGGGGTGGTCGCGAGCGTCCGCATCCTGTCGCGCAGGCACTCGGCTATGCGTTCGAAACCGGCCTCATCGAGACGATCGACTCTGTAGACCACGAACGGCGGAAGAACGTCGTAGCCCGGGTAATAGAGGATTCCATGATTGATCGGGAACAGCAGGTCGTCGATCGACCCGTTGACCCCGCGGGCGGAATAATGCTCCTCCCAGCCGCCGGCGGTCACGATCAACATGGCGCGCTTGCCCGCCAGGGTCCCCTCACCGTAGCGGTCACCCCATCGCTTATCGCTGTGTTCGCCGACGCCATAGGCGAACCCGTAGGCGAACACACGGTCGACCCAGCCCTTGAGGATGGCCGGCATGGTGAACCACCAGAGGGGGAACTGGAGGATCAGGGCGTCGGCCCACAGGAGCTTCTCGATCTCGGCTCTGACATCTTCGGTCAGCGCGTTGGCCTCGAAGGCCTGTTTGGAGGCTGCGACCGGTATGAACCGCGCGTCCGGCGCCTGCAATGGAAAGTCGGCACGATCGACCTCCGATTTCCAGCGGTCGGCATAGAGGTCCGACACCCGCACCTCGTGGCCCTGGGCCTCGAGCTCTTTGATGGCGACGTCGCGCAGCGCGCCGTTGAGTGAGCGCGGCTCGGGATGCGCGAAGACAAGCAGAACTCTCATGGGTCCGCAATCCTATGATGGCAACAGCACATGCGGCGGCGCCTGTCGAGTCATCGGCGCCCTCCTTGTGATTAGGATGTGGGCAGACGATCTTTCTGTCCAAGACCGAGTAGGTGTCCTGCGAGATCCGAGAGGTATCGGACCGTGACTGTACCAGCACAGACGAGAGTTGATGCCCTACGGGCGTGCTGTTAACCGCAGC
The DNA here is from genome assembly GCA_050742275.1 of Vicinamibacteraceae bacterium. Lineage (GTDB taxonomy): Bacteria > Acidobacteriota > Vicinamibacteria > Vicinamibacterales > Vicinamibacteraceae > WHTT01. Next base: position 1,199 of record JBOGIN010000623.1, on the reverse strand, counting down.
GCCGCCCGTTCCATCGCCGCCAGGCGTCTCGACGTCTGCTGCGCGGCTTGGCGTTCGGCGATCTCGACGAGTGACGCGATCAGATCCGCGCGCGCATCCCCGCGCCACACCAACGCGGTCGAGACGTGCGGAACGGGGTGCGGAAAGGGCTGATACCGGATGCCGGTGGCTTGTTCGGCCGCAGATGCCTGCACAATGGACACCCCGAGGCCCTGCGCGACGAGATCGAGCAGCGTCTGCTTCTGTTCCACAGCCTGGAGCACATGCGGCGTGAAGCCGGCCTCGCGGCAGATGTCCTCCACGAGCTCGCGATACCCGGAGTCGGCATAGCGACGGCACATCACGAAGTTCTCCTCGGCCAGTTGCCGGAGATCCGCGAGCGGCGCGGTCGCGTAGCGATGGCCCTCGGGCAATGCCACTACGAGGGCTCACGCAGCAGCTCCTTTACCACCAGTCCTGACGCGTCGGATGGGGTCATCACGAAGCCCGCATCGATCGATGTTGCCGAAGCGCTTCCAGCACTCGCGGACTCGGCGCCTCCAACAGCTCGACCGCGACCCGCGGGGCCACCTGTTGAAACGCGGCGAGCACGCGTGAGAGATATCCGTCCGGCAGGTACGCGCCGTGTCCCAGGCGCAGTTGGCCGGTACGCCCGAGCGCGGCCTGAGCCGCCTCCTGCTTTGCCGTGTCGACCTGTTCGAGGATCCGCCTCGCTTGTGAGAGATACACCCGGCCGGCGGGGGTGAGCTCGACTTTGTGGTACTCACGGAGGAGGAGCGGAAAGCCCAGCTCCTCCTCGAGCTCTCGAATCTGGCGGCTGAGCGGCGGTTGCGAGATGTTGAGCCGCTCGGCGGCACGGCCGAAGCGCAGCTCCTCGGCGACCGTCACGAAGTAGCGGAGATGTCTGAGCTCCATACAATCACTCTACAGGTATCGTACGTCAGCAATCCCGGCCTGCGACCTTGCTCCACGCACGTATCAAGGGCGCCGCGCAGCCTGAAGCCGGCGCCATTCCGCGAGGATCTCGAGAATCCCTTCCGCCGGCTCCTCGCCCGCCTCCCAGTCCACGGGCGATCCGGCGTCCAGGAGCATATGTCCCACAGCCGTGTGGTCCCTCCCTTCCTGGGGCCGACCCCTCGACCCTTCTGCAGCACACACCAGCGGTTGCGCGTGGAACTCGCGGTCGCGGACCGTTACCG
>JBOGIN010000622.1:0-2345 GCA_050742275.1 Vicinamibacteraceae bacterium | reverse complement strand
CATTTCATCGACGGCGGATTCCGGCTCGCCTCGGTCCAGCTGCGTGAGGCGCGCACGCGGGAGGAGATGGCCGAGAGGCTTGCGACGTTTGCGAAGGACACGCCCGAGGGGACGTGGATTACCGGTGGGGATTGGGATCACGCGCTATGGGGCGGTGAGCTGCCGCGCCGCGACTGGATCGACGCGGCCACGCCGAACCATCCTGTCTGGGTCCATCGTCTCGATGGCCACATGGCCCTGGCCAATTCTGCCGCGCTGCGCGCCGCGGGCGTCACGCGAGGCACCCCCGACGTTCCCGGAGGCACCATCGTCCGTGATGCTGGCGGTGAGCCAACCGGCGTCTTCAAGGACAACGCCATGCAGCTCGTCGCGCGTGTCGTGCCGGCGCCGACGACCGAGCAGGCTGATCGCGCGCTCGACGCCGCCATGCGTTACGTGGCCGCTCAGGGCGTCACGACCGTCCACAACATGGGCGGCTGGTCCGACCTCGAGACGTTTGCCCGCGCCTGGAAGACGGAGCGGTTGATCACGCGCATTTACGCCGTGCTGCCGTTGGCGGACTGGCGAAAGCTGCGGGATCTGATCAGGACGCGCCGCTTCGGGCAGCAGGGCCGCGGCGACAAGTGGCTCCGCGTGGGTGGGCTGAAGGCGTTTGTCGACGGGTCGCTCGGGTCGCACACGGCTGCCTTCGAGCAGCCGTTCAGCGATGCGCCGAACGACCGCGGGCTATTCGTCACGCCGCTCGACACGTTGTCCAAGAACATCGCCGACGCCGACGAGGCGTACCTTCAAATCATGGTTCACGCCATTGGCGATCGCGCGAATCGCGAGCTCCTCGACATCTACGCGCGTGTGGCGACTAGGAACGGCAAGCGCGACCGGCGCTGGCGCATCGAGCACGCCCAGCATCTCCGCCCGGACGACATTCGCCGATTCGCCGAGCTTGGCGTCATTGCGAGCATGCAGCCGTATCACGCGATTGACGATGGTCGATGGGCCGACGAGGTAATCGGAGCGGAGCGGGCAAAGACGACGTATGCGTTTCGGTCGCTGATCGACGCCGGCGCGACCCTCGCCTTCGGCAGCGACTGGTTCGTGGCCCCCCCTTCCCCGCTCGAGGGAATCTATGCGGCGGTCACCCGCCGTACGCTCGACGGGAAGCATCCCGGCGGGTGGGTGCCAGAGCAGAAAATTACGGTGGAAGAGGCGCTGCGTGCCTATACTCACGACGCCGCCGTGGCCTCGTTCGACGAGGCGGTCAAGGGCACGATTATGCCCGGGAAGCTTGCCGATCTCGTGCTCATCGACCGCGACCTCTTCGAGGCGCCTGTGGACGAGATTCGGGAGGCCCGCATCCTCTGGACGATGGTGGGCGGGCGGATCGTGTACGAGCGACAGGGCGCGCCTCCGGCCTCGGCGGCCACGGGCCGGTGACGGGCCGGCTTGCCGCGAGGGCCACTTTCAGGTAGCATCACGCCCGGTTCACCTGAAGCACAGTGTTGGTCGGCCGCGTTGGTCCGCGGCACATCCTGTGCACACGCGCGTGCCGGGCGGTGTCCCCTCGCGCGGCATCCGCAGAGGGGACCTGGGCGGGTGCCTGAGGGCCCGTGCAACCCCGGTGGAGAGACTGATCAGTCACTTCAACCTGGAGGGAACGCATGGCAGCTTTCGTCTGGTGGATTCTGTTTGGATTGGTTGCCGGGGCACTCGCAAAGCTCATCATGCCCGGCAAGGATCCGGGAGGCATCCTGATCACGATCGTCTTAGGCGTCGCAGGGGCGATCGTTGGCGGTTTCGTTGGCACGGCGCTGGGGTTCGGGTCTGTCACGGGGTTCAACTTCGTGAGCATGCTCCTAGCCGTGCTCGGCGCCATCCTGTTGCTCTGGATCTATCGCTTGCTCAAGCGATCGTAAGGCGAACCCTTACCGTTCTCCTACGTTGGACGCGTCAGCGGGCCGCCAGGCCCGCTGGCGTTTCTTTTCTCGGCCGGTAGTCGAGACGCTCGCGCGGCTGACCTGGGTCAACTGACCCGCGAGCCGACGGCCCCTTCAACGACGCTTGGCTCGGTCGCCGACTCGACACGGTTGCACCCGAGCCGTTTTCGCCTCATAGATCGCGGCGTCTGCGGCGTCGAAGAGTGTGGATCGATCGCCCTGATGCGGCATGACGGTCGACGTGCCGATACTAACGGTGACAACGCCAGCGGTGCTGCCCGCATGCGAGATCTGGAGCGCCAGCACCCTGCCGCGGATGCGCTCTGCGATGACGGTTGCCGCGTCGCGGTCGGTGTTGGCGAGCAGAACGACGAATTTCTCGCCGCCGTCCCGCGCGCAGAAGTCGGCCGG
>JBOGIN010000621.1:0-5822 GCA_050742275.1 Vicinamibacteraceae bacterium | reverse complement strand
CATCGACGGCGTGTACACCAGCCAGTTCGCAAAGCCGCTCACATGCCCATCGTGCTCCTGGTTGTTGCGGAACTGCGCCTCGAGCTCCTCGGTCGAGACGGCATGGTAGCCGCGCAGGTCATAGAGCATGTAGTCGACGTACACCGCCTGGTTCACCGGCCACGGCGTGCCGGTCTGGTCGTAGGCGAAGTTCGAGTACGGAAGGTCGATCGTCACGCCCGGCGCCTGTCCACCGTGGCGCCGCGGCAGGCGGAGCGCGTGCCACAGATTGGCGCGGAACAGGTCGTTCACGATCTTCTCCGGCGCTCGAAATTGCGCGCCGCGCTCGACGTGCTCCGACCAGAAGCGGAGTGTCGCGTCGCGGGCTTTCGCGTAATCGATGGCCATCAGCGCCGCCTCCTCGTCTCCTGGTACGATCGGCGACGGCAGCTTGACGATGAGCTCGCGCGAGCCGCGGGCGGGCAGATCCAGGAACAGCGTTGCGTCCAGCCGCTTCTGCTTCTCCTGATAGTCGCCAGTGCCGCTCCAAGCCAGATCCTGGCCCGCATCCTCGACGGCCAGCAGGATGTGCCTGCGGCCGCGCTCGCGGAACACCCACTCGTCTCCCTGACGGTCGGCGACGATCGTCGCGTCGCGATGAGCGGGAAGCTCCCGCCGGTGAGTCATCGAGAGAGGTATCGTCCGGGCTCGTCCGCGGAGCTCTGTCAGCGTCACCTTCTGGAGCAACACCATTGGAATATCGCCGCGGCGCTCGGCGGGCGGACCATGCAGCGGATACGCGAGCTGTTCCACGTCGTACCGCACGCCGTCTTCCTCGAAGGTGGTGACCATCATCGGCAAGCCGTCGGTCAGGCGCTGCGCTTTCCAGGTGCTGGCGACGCCGCGCGCCAGGTCGCCGAAGCCAAACCAGAATCGAAACTGGTCGGGGTTGCCGCGATCGGTCCAGACTCCAGCCGCGCGATCGATCCCGAACTTCGGGATGGCGCTGTCCCAGGTGAGGCCGACGATATGACCGGGGCCTTGCTGCTCCGGGTAGGTGAAGCCCGGATGCCCCATATCCTCCCAGCGCGCGGTGTAGTCGGCGTAGCTCGCCTCCGGCTGCTGCCGTACCTGGTCCAGAATGCGCTGACCTCGCCGCGCCGCGAGGGCCTTCTGATGCTCGGCGAAGCTCAGGGGCGCGTCGCCGCCAGTCACATAGACGCCCAGCGCCGGAATCCAGAGCGCTTCTTCGGCGAGCAGCTGATTGACGTCGACGGTGAAGCCGCGTGTGCCTTCCGCATCCAGCCGGATCGTGACCTTTGGCGAACCGGGATGAAGCGCCGGGTCACGCATCAATCGGCGCGCCGTAGCCGCATCGCTCGCCGAGATCAGGTCGGCCCAGAGAACATGAAGATCCTGCATCCTGGCCGCAGGCTCGCTCGGATAATGGAGCGTGAAGGTCATCCCGTCCACATCGCCCGCGCCGGCGCGTGAGTGCCATGCTCGATTTTGCAGGCCCTCGCCCGGCTCCAGCTCCGTGGGCCGGGCATCGCGGATCTCGACGCCAGACGATTCGGTGACCGGCTCGATGTAGTACGGCGCCATGCCCGCAGCGCCGTGTCCCCACGACAGCCACACCTGCAACCGGCCCACCTCTGCCGCTTCGGGACCGGCGTTCGCGAGCAGCATTACCCCGGACAGCAGGAGCCCAGAGAGGCATTTGGTCATCATCAACGGCCGATCTTCTCACGGCAGCGCGAGATCTTCCGCCACGACACGGTCGGGCCTCGCGTGTTAGTTTCCAGCTAATAGGAGTGACCGCCGCGGGGTGACCGGCCGCACCTTGATGCCGCGCTGACACGGCGATTACAAGAGAGCATGCTACGACGCGCGGGTGTCTTTGCGTTGATGGCGGTCCTCGTGCAACTGGTCTGTGCGGCCGAGCGGGCCCGTATCGATTTGAATGGAACCTGGGAGCTGCGTCTCGATCCGCGCAACCGGGGGGAAACCGAAGGATGGCAGACGATAGACGTGCCATTCGAGCAATCGATCGACGTGCCAGGCGCCTGGCAGGCACAGGGGGTCGGGCAGCGGTCCGGCAGCCTGCGACATGACTACACCGGCGCCGCGTGGTACCGCAAGCGAGTCGCGATCCCTGCCACCTGGAAAGGAAAGGTGGTACGGCTGCGCATTGGCGGCGCCCATCGCTACACGGCGCTCTTCGTCAACGGCGTGCGGATCGGAGAGCATCGCGGCTTCAGCGCGCCGTTTCAGTTCGACGTCACCGGACACCTGCGCCCCGGCGCCGACAACGTGATCGTCCTAAGGATCTCGAATCCCGGATCCGTGCCGACGTTGTCTCCGCGTGAGCAGCGTGGCGATCGCCCGACAGGGATGCTCAACTACCTCGGAAACTGGGGCGGCATCTACGGGCACGTCGAGCTCCAGGCCAGCGAGCCAACGTGGATCGAGGATGTGTACGTCCGTCCGGACATCGAGCGCGGCGTTGCGAGGTTCCGCGTCACCGTGCGAAGCCGGGAGGCAGAGGCGTATCCTGCGGAGCTGCGCGTGCTGGTCTCGCCCAGCCACGAGAGCAGGACTTCCCTTCGGATAAGTCGTGGCGATGACACCGTGGTGGACGTGGAGGTGCCGATTCCAAACGCGCGGCTCTGGTCGCCCGAGCACCCTCACCTCTACGAAGCGGCGGTCACGCTGTGGCGCGGCGAGACAGAATACGACCGCCTCGACGAACGCTTTGGTATGCGCGAAGTCAGCACGGATGGAAACGTGCTCCTGCTGAACGGCAAGCCGCTCTATCTGCGCGGCTACGGCGACGACAACATCGAGGTGTTGACCGGCTTCCCACCGGCGTCGCGCGAGGTGTACCTGAAGCGGCTGCGGCTGGCACGGAGCTTCGGGTTCAACGCCGTCCGCTTCCATTCCATGACGCCAGCCGAAGAGCTCTTCCATGCCGCAGACGAGGTCGGGATCCTCGTGATGGCGGAGCTACCGGTCGCCTACACGCAGTACTTCCTACCGCATCGCGATCTCCTTCGGGGCGAGCTCGAACGCATCGTCCGCACCTTTCGCAATCGCCCGTCGTTTCTCTCGATCGCGCTCGGCAACGAGCTCAACGAAGACTGGCTGGAAACGGACGCGGAGAAGAAGCGCCTTCAGGACACGGTGGCGCAGCTCTATCACGTTGCCAAGAAGCTGCATCCTGATGGCCTGGTGCTGTCCAACGACGGCTACATCGTGCGGCCCACCGACATGGTGAGCCACTTCGACGACGGCCTGCCGGATCTCCCGACCATCAAGCACGAGTTCGGCGGGTATTACTGCTCGCTCCCCGACATCTCGCTCATCGATCGATTCACGGGTGTCTTGCTCCCGACATGGCTCGACGCAAAGAAGCGATGGGTCCACGAGCGCGACCTGACCGAGCAGTATCCGCTCTACCTTCGCCACTCGCAGCGCCTCCAGCAGTTGGGGCGCAAGGCACAGATTGAAAACGTTCGGCGGCAGGCCCACATCACCGGGTACCACTACTGGCTCATCGTCGACTTTCCGGGCGGCACCGGCGAAGGCGACTCCTGGGAGGAGGGCTGGTTCGACTACTTCTGGCGGCCCAAGGGCATCTCGCCGAGCGAGGGGCGGGAGATCAACGCGCCCGTCCTGCCGCTCGTCGGCGCGGACGTGGATGACCGCACGCTTTGGCGAGACTCCACCAAGACGATCGGCGTCACGGTCTCCAACTATGGCTCCGACGACCTACGGGGCGCGCAACTGTCCTGGAAGCTCCTGGCAGACGACGAGGTCGTCGTCCAGGAGGGAGACGTTCGGATAGACGTTCCAATGGGATCGGTGGCCGAGGTCGCGGAGATTGCGGTGCGACCGCCGCCCGGGAACGAGGCGCAGGCATTCGAGCTCGAGGTTGCCATCAACGGCAGGCACCTAAACAGGTGGACGCTCTGGGCGTTCCCGCGGGACGCGCGCCTGCCACAACCCGAGATCCCGGTCTACTCGACGGTCAAGTGGGCCGGCATCGAGAGGTTTTATCCCTTTGTGCGCCGGGACGCTCCAGACGAGGACGCCGAAGGGTTGCTCGTGACGTCGGCGCTAGACGAGGACACCCTCAGGTTTCTGCGTGCTGGAGGACGCGTGTGGCTGCTGGCCGACAGCGATCAGTTCGCGCCGCGCGCCGGTGCGGGATTCTTTCCGGAGGCAGGCGGCGCCCTGGGCACGCTGGTCCGCGACCATCCTGCCGTCGATGGCTTCCCGCATGAAGGCGTCTGCGACCTCCAGTTCTACAACCTGCTGGAGGGCGCCGTGCCGTTCCCGCTCGACGATTGGCCGAAAGAGTTTCAGCCAATCATCGGCGGCATTCGCACGACGGCGAGCTTTCTCAGCAAGACCAAGAACCTGTCCCATGTAGGGTATCTCTTCGAGGCGCGGGTCGGCGCCGGGCGTCTGCTGGTGACCACGCTGCGTCTGCGGCAGCACCTGGACGAGGCCTACCCGGAAGCCGTCCACCTGTTCGACCGGCTGCTGCGATACGCCACGGGGCACCGGTTCGCGCCGGCGCACGCTGTCGACGTCGAGCAGCTCGCCCCGCTCATGTCGCGCTGACCCGCTGCAGATGCGTCCCGCATCACGGAACTCGCTCATCTCCGCATGGCGTGCGCGATAATCCTGTATCTTGAACAGGGTAGCGCTCCACTCCTCCTCCTCGAGAATGGACCGGGCAAATACTTGCAAGATGCGAAAGCGATTCTCGGTCGTTTGTCAGCCTTCGGGGCTGCCAGCGGCGAGCGCGTCTCACGCCCCCACCAACCAGAGGCGTTCGCACAGCATGCGCGGCGCTCCCACCAAGACGCCCTCGGTGCCGGCGCTCGAGCGTGGCCTTGCCATTCTCGAGCTCGTCGCCAGCTCGAAGAGCGGGCTCACGTTCTCCCAGCTGGCGCGCAGCCTCGACTTTCCAAAGAGCTCCGTGCATTGCCTTCTGCTCACCTTCGAGCGCCACGGATATCTCCAGCGCGATCAGGCCACGGGACGCTACATGAGCGGACAGAAGCTCGTGAGCATCGCCAACATGTCCATCGACGGCATCGTCCTGCGTGACAAGGCGGTCCCGCTGCTCCGCGCGCTCGTTGCCAAGACGGGGCTCACCGTGCACATGGGCATCCTGGATCGCGGCGAGGTGGCGCTCATCGCGAAGGTGGATCTGCCCGGCGTCCAGCGGATTGCGACGTGGGTGGGCAAACGGATGGACGTCCACTGCACCAGCCTCGGCAAGTGCCTGATCGCGTATCTGCCGGAAGCGGAGGTCGACGACATGATTCGCAGTCGCGGCCTGCTCCGCCACAACGAGAACACCATCGTCTCTCCTGCGCGGCTCAAGGACGAGCTGCTGCGAACACGCCGGCTCGGTTACGCGCTGGACGATGAGGAAGAAGAGATTGGCGGCCGGTGTATTGGGGCGCCGGTGTTCAACTGGGACGGCAGCGTGATCGCGGCCGTGAGCGTGACGGGCAGCACCAGGCAGATCGACGCGGAGACTTGCGATCGGCTGGCGGATCAGGTGAAGCAGGCGGCCATCGCAATCTCACGGCAGCTCGGGTACCTTGGCGCTCCAATCGGTGCGCGGGTGACTTAACATGAGGGCATGAGCAACCTCGAGTCGATCCTCTCGATCCTCTGGCAGCGCGAGCGCAGCTTCTGGATGGGCGACGCCGACCATTACCGCCGCTATCTTTCGGAGGACGTGTTGATGGTATTCCCTGGCATGGTGTTGGACAGGGCCGCCTCGATCGAGGCGATCGCCGCCGCGCCGCGCTGGACGA
>JBOGIN010000620.1:0-3811 GCA_050742275.1 Vicinamibacteraceae bacterium | reverse complement strand
ACCCGGGGTCGCTCGGCTCGGATCGCGACCGCTCCCGGACACGCCGTCCCATTAGCGGACGGCCGCCACGCCAGCCGTCTCGCTACCAGCCCCGAAATCCTTCATTGGTTCGCGCTCCTTCGACGGCACTCGGCTTGCTTTAGAATAGGTCGATCACATCCATAAATCTGGAGGGTCCGGTGATGCGCGCGCTTCATGACGCTGTTCGGCACCTGCGCCGCAGCCCTGGGTTCTCCATCGCAGCTGTACTCTCGCTGGCGCTTGGCATTGGTGCGACCACAGGCATATTCACGCTGTTGGATGCTCTGCTGCTCCGGCCGTTGTCCGTGCGCGAGCCCGATCGGCTGATCCGAATCAGTGGCGTGGATGCACAAGGCCAGGAACGCGGCATACCCACCCCTGTGCTCGACCTGCTCCGGCAACGGGGCATGTTCGATGGTGTCTGTGGCTTCAACGGGGCGGGAGCAACCATTGAGATGCAGGGTGGCATCGCGTCGAGATCGACGCACGCGATGACGGGCGACTGCTTCGAGACGCTCGGCGTGGTGCCGGCACTAGGGAGGGTGCTGGGACCTGCCGACGATGTCGTGGGGGCGCCGCGTGCCGCCGTGGTGACCTACGAGATCTGGTCGTGGCTCATGATCAGAACGAAAGGCGACCCAGGTCACATCATAGGCCCCATGCGGCGGGAGCTGCACGAGATGGGACGCGAATACGCCTATCGCGTGCGTACGCTCACCGAAGACCGCGATGCCTCATTGGCACAGGAACGCCTGCTCGCCTCGCTATCGATAGCGTTTGGATGGGTGGGGCTGACGCTTGCCGCGATCGGACTGTACGGCCTGCTCAACTTCTCGGTCACGCGTCGTACTGGGGAGATTGGTCTGCGTATGGCACTCGGCGCCGAGCGCGCGCACATCTTCCGGCTCGTGATCCGTGAGGCACTCGTGCTGATTGTCACGGGCGTAGCAATCGGCCTGCCGATAACACTAGCCGGCGCTCACGCCGTGCGCACGCTGCTGCACGGCGTCGATCCATTCGGCCTCACCCTGCTCGCGAGCTCGATCGCTGTCCTGATTGTCGTGGGCGCTCTGGCGACCTGGATCCCCGCTCGCCGTGCGGCCGCTGTCGCGCCGTCAGAAGCCCTGCGAAGCGAATGATCTCGCGGTGGTCGCTTGGTTTCAATCAACGGAAAGAGATTGTTATCTCAGCAACCATGCGCCATGGAGATGAACTCGTGCCGGCACGAGCTCGGCATGAAAGTTGCGCCCCGGGGTTGGTACGGTTTTACCGTTCTGACCGGAGGCTGACGATGCGCTTGATTAGCGCAGGATCATCCGGCAGTAACTGGGCTGGGGGCAGTCGAGGAACGAGCTCCGCCCACGCGGGATTCTGCTCGAAGACCTTCTGAAAGATCGGCAGCGCGTCATCGATGCGTCCCGTCGCGGCCAGCGTGACGGCCTGCCAGAAGGGGAGCTCCTCGATCTCTGGCGCGAGCTCGGCGGCCGCCGCATATTCGCGGAGCGCTTCCGCCACCTTGTCCTCGGACATCAGCTCGTCGCCGCGGTTGGCGTGGTTATAGGCACGCTGCAATCGAACGAGTCGTCTCAGCTCCTCGAGCGGCTTCGGAGCATCGTCGACTCGGACGTCGAAGATGCGGTCGCCGCCAGGCCAGGGCCGACCGCTGGACTTGGCTTTGACGATGCGCAGCGCGGCGGATTGCTTGCCGCGGATGTCGCCGCCGGCTGCTTGTGCGGCGTCGAGCGCCGCGAGCAACCGCTCGGCGAGGTCACCTTTCGCCGATTCGTACGCCTTGGCCATCGCCGGCCAGACGCGATCGTTGGCCATCAGGTTCGCCTGAACCGCATACTGTGACCCACGGTGATGGCCAGCGGCGGCGATGGCGCGCGCGCCTGTATGCACCGCAACGCGACCCTCGGCGTCGACCATCGCGACCTGCCGGACGTCGGCTTGCGCGTCTTTGGCGAGGAGCTGGCGCAACGTGTCGGGGGCTGTGGCTCCAGAGCGCATCAGGTCCAAGCCCTTTGGACCGTAGCCCGGATCCACGAAGGCTTGCGTGGCAATTGCGCCGACGCCAGCTTCGGCCCAGGCCACCACCGATCCCACCGAGAACCAATGCGACTGCACCGCGACGCCGAGCTCGCCGCTGTCTGCGTCGCGCGCGACAATCGAGTAGGTATGTGCGCGGAGTGTTGGTGCCGTTGGTGGCTTGCGCGCACCCGGCTGCAAGGCAGTGAGCATTGCCGTAGCGCTGGTCACGACGACGAAGCTCAGGGCGATCCAGGAGCGTGACATATTCCCTCCAGCCCGAGGCCCGCGACTGTAGAACTCCACGCGCGGCCTGAAGGCCGCGCGCTACATGACGGCGTCGATTGTAGGCTCTGGCGCGCCGTCCCACCGGAATATGTAAGTGGCTGCCTTGCGGACGTTCATGACGAGCGCCGGGCGGAAGGCTGCGAGGCAGGTTCCCTTCCGCCTGCGCACGCTCGGATACACAATGCCGAGCGAGCCTTCCGCCAGTAGCCGTTCCGCGAGGCCCTGTGACGCCACGTAGCTGCCGGGGGCGAGGCAGGCGGCAAAACGCTCGTCACGGCGGATGTCGTGCAGCTCGGCGCTGAAGTCGGCGAGATAGTCGTCGTAGGTGGCCTCCTCCCGGAACCATCCGACCTCGGCGAGCTCCACCCACTTGTGGAACGCGACCTCTGCCTGCGCGGTCTCCAGCTCGAAGTCCGCGTACCACGCGCCGCGATCGGGACCATTGAAGCGGCTGCCGAGCGGGTGCGCATGACAGAAGGCAGCGTTCACGATCAGATAGCCCGGCACTCCGAAGACCAGCTCGTGGATGCCGATGCCAGGGAGAAGATCGTTCTCGAACAGCAGCCGGTCGTTGGTGGCGTGATCGAGGTCGAAGATGCGCTGCAGATGTTGGTCATCATCAGCGATGCGTGTCAGCACGCTGTCGCGGTCGCTGTATTTCGACGGGATGAGGCGGTGGGTGTCATATTGCCGGATAAGCCTGACCGCCGGCGTCGGCCCCGCCGCCGCGTGCGCTCCCGCCGCGCGAGCAACCGGCCGCGTCACACCCCGCCCCGCCGCGCGTCGAGCAGACGGCGCAGCGTCTGCATCGCTGGCAGGCCGCCTTCGAGCATATAGGCGAGCGGCGTTCGCCCCCGGAAGATGCGATTGCTGTTGGGCAGCCGAACCCACTGATCTGCCAGCTCGGTCGAGTAGAGGATGTTGAGCGCCTTGAAGATCCCGATGAGATAGGAGATGCGAAGGAGCCGGTCCGTGTCCAATAGACGATCGGGATGCTTCTTCATCTCGTAGTACGGCCCGTTGGACATCCCTCCCAGCAACACGCGCGCGTCCTCGTCGCGGACGCCCCAGCGGCTGATGATGTTGAGGAACGCCCGCACCGCCGCCGGGCTGAGCCGCTCCCGCTCTGCCTTGGCGGTGAGGTCTACGAACGGCGAGGGCTGATAACGGCTTGTCGGATACTCGGCGGGAAGGACCATCTAAAGTCTCCTGATAAGGAGAGCATATCCTATAGAATAGGATACGACAAGAGGATCGGCTACTCGGCACGTACACTTCCGGCCAGACTTCGCTTTGGCTGCCAACACCGGTGTTGCGGACGTTCTTCACGACACCGATGATCTCGACGCCGTTGTCGGCGGCGCCCACGCTTGGCTCGCTGAGATAGAGCAGCCGGACAACCTGCCCGAGAGGGGATTGTTCAAGTTTCGAGCTCTCGAGTGAGCGTCGGGGAGTGCGGCCGAAGGCCGCAGTC
>JBOGIN010000619.1:0-3569 GCA_050742275.1 Vicinamibacteraceae bacterium | reverse complement strand
GGGTGTGACGCGTGCCGACTACTTCGACACGAACCTGACCCAGCCCATTCCCAACGGCGTGGCGACGAGCGTCGATGGAGAAGCGATCATCACCGAACACTTCCAGCTCGCGGGAGTTGGGGCATCGGACTTCGATCCAGACGCCAAGTCGACGTATCTCGACGAGACGCTCGTCGGGTTCGAGTTCGAAGCGGCGCCGAGCCTCAACCTGGGAGTTCGATACATACGCCGCCGGTTTGGCCGGATCCTGGAAGACGTCGGCACCGTGCCGATGGCGGCCTACAATTTGTTCCCGGACGAGGCGGGAAACAGCGTTGAGTACTTCATCACCAATCCAGATCCGGACACGCCCGTCTTGTTCCCGGAGCTCGGTGCGAGATTCGAGAAAGCCATCCACGATTACGACGCGGTGGAGGTGACTGCGGACAAGCGCCTTGCTGACAATTGGCAGGTCAAGGCGTCCTACCGCTGGTCGCGCCTCGACGGCACGTTCGAGGGCTTCTTCCGAAACGACAACGGGCAGTCGGATCCTGCCATCACGTCGCTGTTCGATTTCCCGACGAACGATCCAACCTATGTCCAGGTCGGGCGTCAGTTCGGCTACCGCGGCGACATCCGGTTCCTGGGTGAAGCAGGCGCCGGTCCTCTGCCGAACGATCGCCCGCATCAGGTGAAGGTCTACGGGAATTACGCGTTCGATATGGGGCTGAACGCCGGGCTCGGCCTCCAGGTAGGGTCGGGCCGGCCGCTCACGGCACTCGCGGCGAATCCGAATTACCGGAGTGCCGGCGAGATCCCGGAGACACCGCGCGGCGAGGGTTTCGAGACCGAAGAGGGCTTCCGCGACCGAGCGCCGATGGAGTCCTCCATCGACGCGCACGTGGATTATGCGCTTCCCTTTGGTACGCGGAGACTCGTCCTCCTGCTGGACGTGTTCAATCTCTTCGACCGTCAGGGCGTGCTCGACTACGACAACTACACCGAGGCCGAGTTTGCCGTGCCGAACCCAGACTTCGGCCGCGCGTTCATCTACCAGGAGCCGCGGCAGGTCCGGATCGGCGTCCGGTTCCAGTTCTGACTAGGGATCTAGGGGTCTAGGGATCTAGGGATCTAGGGGTCTAGGGGTCTAGGGATCTAGGGAGGGTGGTTCGAGCAACGTTGGTGTACATCGCCGCGGCGTTGCTCAATCGGTCCTTTACCCCTTTACCCCTTGATCCCTTGAGAGGGGAGCCCACGGGCTCCCCTCTTTCATTTCTGCCGGTCCGCGACATGAGGATTGAAGGAGGATCTCAATAACGCCGACACAGAAGTAGGGTATCCTACGCCGCGACACCACCTCTCGGATGAGGCGATTCCCTCACGAGGGAGAAGGGCATCATGAAGCTGTTTGCCTACTTCGCGTTGCTGTTCGCTCTTACCCTCCCGATCCCACTCCGCGCACAAGAGACCACCGGCACCATCAGCGGCATCGTCGTCGACTGGCAAGGTCTCGGCATCCCGGGGGCAACGGTCACCGTTTCCGGCGATCGCGGCGCGAAGGAAGCCCGCACCGGCGCCGACGGACGTTTTCGCGTGCCGCTTCTCGTTCCAGGCACCTACACGGTCCAGGTCAGGCTGCTCGGTCTGCGGACACTCGAGCGGGAGAACGTGACGGTGGGCCTGGGTGAGACGATCGATCTCTCTCTCGAAATGGAAGTGGGCGGGCTGGTCGAGACGGTTGAAGTGGGCGGCGCGCCCCCAGGCATCGATAACAGCACGACGACGGTGGGGGCGAACATCGCCGACGAGCTGCTTCGGCAGGTCCCGGTCGGGCGGCGCCTGAGCGATGCGACGTACATCGCGCCAGGTGTGAGCAGCGGCGGCGGCACCGGCATGGCCAACCCGTCGATTGCGGGCGGCAGCGGCCTGGAAAATCAGTACGTCGTCGACGGCGTGAACATTACCAATGCCGGCTACGGCGCCCTCGGCTCCTACTCCATTCTGCACGGCTCGCTGGGCAACGGCGTGCCGTTCGACTTCGTGAGGGAAATCCAGGTCAAGACCGGCGGGTACGACGCGGAGTACGGCCAGTCGACCGGCGGCGTGGTCAACGTCATCACCAAGTCTGGCAGCAACCAGGTACGGGGAAGCGCGTTTGCCTACGTCCGGCCGTCGGCGCTCGAAGGCGGGCACGAACGCATCGAGTCCGAGGTGCTCGCGCGCGAGGAGTCGGTGAACACGACGGCGACCCGGCTCAACGACGTCGGCGTCGAGCTCGGTGGACCGCTCCTCAGGGACAGGATGTTCTTCTTCGGCGCCATCGATCCTCAGTGGGAAACCGATACGCTGCTCGCACCAGAAGCGGCGCCGCTCAGCGAATTGGGCGAGGTCGATCGCAGTCGCCGGCTCGTGGCCTACGCCGCCAAGGCCACGGCGCAGATTGCCAATGGCCATCGCGCCGAGGTGTCGTTCTTCGGCGATCCCGCCACCGGCGGCATCGGACCACAGCGCCGCATCGCGCTGCTTCGCGACGACACGACCGGCTTCAGCGAGTTGAGCTACGGCGGACACAACCAGGCGTTCAAGTACGACGGCGCGCCGCGCGCGAATTGGCTCGTCGAGGCGTCGTTCTCGCGGGCGGCGAACCGGATCGAGGAGACGCCGTCGGTTGACGAGTGGTCCATCACTGATCGAACGGGCGACGTGGTCCGCCGCTCGGGTGGCATCGGGCTGTACGAAGGCAACGACGGTGAGAGCTTGCAGTACAGCGTGAAGTCGACGCATTACCTGGCCAACCACGAGATCCGATACGGCCTGCTGGTCGAAGACATTCACTACGACAACATCATCCAGCGGACAGGCCCGACGTTCACGCTGCCGGACGGCTCGCAGACCGTGACAGGGGCGCAGATCGACATCCTGCCCGATCCGAATCTCGGCCAGTTCTACCGCGTCACCCGCGCCAACACGAGCAACGTGCGCGACACGACGCAGGCGTACTTCAACTTCTTCGTGCAGGACACCTGGAGAGTCGGCAGTCGATTGACCCTTCGCCCCGGCATTCGCTATGAGCAGCAAAGCCTCGTTGGCAACGTCGCCGAGTTCGACTGGAAGGACAACTGGGCGCCGCGCCTCGGTGGCACGTTCGACGCGCTCGGCGACGGCCGCTCAAAGCTGTACGCCAGCTGGGGGCGCTTCTTCGCGAAGATTCCAAACGATCTCGCCGCCCGCGCGCTATCGGTGGATGCCGGCGTGACGCTGGCGGACTACTACGACGCTGCGCTCACCGAGCCGATTCCCAACGGCGTTCCGGTTGGCGTCGAAGGTGAGACCGAGCACTTCCAACCCGCTGGGCTCGAGCCGAGCGACTTCGATCCAGACGCCAAGTCGACGTATCTGGACGAGGCACTGATTGGATTCGAGTTCGAAGCCGCGCCCGGCTTGACGCTCGACATTCGCTACATCCACCGGAGTTTCGGCCGGATCCTCGAGGACGTGGGCACGATTCCAATGGCTGCCTACACGCTGTTTCCAGACGCGGCAGGCAACAGCGTGGAGTACTTCATCACCAATCCAGGCGCCGGCACGCC
>JBOGIN010000618.1:0-1512 GCA_050742275.1 Vicinamibacteraceae bacterium | reverse complement strand
CATGAGGACTGTGTGCTCATCAGCGTTCGCATTCGATGGGTTCCCAGCCTTGGGTGAGGAGCCACCGTTCGACGCGAGAGGCTTTATCGACGAGGCGTTCGACGGTCGGTTGCAGCTCCACAAGAATGGGATGGCCCGCTAACTCGAGGCCGAGCGTGTAGCCGTACGTGGTCGGCGAGACAACGCAGACGAGATCGTCAATCGCGCCGCGCATCTGCCAGAGCACGAGGCGCTCTCGGAGCCGAGGGGGCGGGGCGGAGTCCGATGACATGTCGTCGCGTGCGTGGTGAGTGGTTCTCACGGCGAACTCCCAATGCGAACTGCCAGAGAGCAAGGCAAGATTCGTGACAGAACGGGCGACGGGGCTGGAGGGCGGCGTTAAGAATGCGAGGAACGTGTAGAGAATCGGGCTCAACACGCGCGAGCGCGTCGACAATCGGCGCAGCGCGCGCACGACATCGCCGTGCCTGACTCTCAGAGAGGCCGCTGATTTTCAGTCAGCGAAGAATCGGTGAGCTCACGTTGGCGGTAGCGCTTCAACTTGCGGTGTAGGGTGTCCTGGCAAATATGCAGCGCTCGGGCGGCACGGGTTTTGTTGCCATGACACTGGCGGAGGACAAAGAGGATGTACTCCTGCTCGATGTCGGCGAGGGGGCGGAGCTGTCCATCATCAGGCATCGCCGGGGTGTCGACGCGACGAATGGTCGGCGGTAGGTCGTCAAGGTCAAGATGCGGCCGCGTGGCGAGCACACACGCGCGCTCGAGGGCGTTCTCCAGCTCTCGGACGTTGCCGGGCCAGTGATACTGCAACAGGCGATCAAGGGCGCGCGGCGTCAGACCCGCAATGGGCCGCTGCAGGGTGCGCGCGATCTGCTGCAAGAGAAGGTCAATCAAGGCACGGAGGTCGTCGGTGCGCTCGCGGAGTGGGGGAATGTGGAAGGAAACCACATTCAGACGGTAGTACAGGTCCTCCCGGAATCGGTGGGCGCGGACGTCGGCGGCCAGATCGCGGTTGGTGGCGGCAACGATGCGCAAATCCACCCGGCGCGATCGGGTGTCGCCAAGGCGTCGGACGTCATGTTCTTGAAGTACGCGGAGCAGCTTGACTTGGGTCTGCGGTAGGAGCTCTCCCACTTCATCGAGGAACAACGTGCCGTTGTGCGCCGCCTCGACCAAGCCGGGCCGATCGTCGATCGCTCCCGTAAACGCGCCGCGTCGGTGACCGAAGAGCTCGTTCTCCAAGAGCGTGTCCGGCAAGGCACCGCAATTGACCGGAATGAACGGCCCGTGCGACCGACGGGAATGCTGGTGAATAAAGGCGGCGAGTCGCTCCTTTCCCACGCCGCTCTCGCCGGTAATGAGCACCGTCGCATCCGACTGGGCGGCGCGCACCCCCTGGGCCATGAGCGCACGCATACGTGGGTTGCGGACGCCAGGCATACCCGCATCTGTGGCTCTCTCGTGTGGAGCGCCATCGCAGTGGGCGGCTTCATGCAGGGCCAGGTGCTGCAC
>JBOGIN010000617.1:0-3237 GCA_050742275.1 Vicinamibacteraceae bacterium | reverse complement strand
TTCGTGGACGGCCTGTGCGCATGCTCGCCTCCTTAGAGAGCAATACGCCCAGACCGCCCAAGTTATTTCACTTACTTCTGTAACGGGACACTAGTGCGTGACCGAAGGGCCGAATTGGCCACCGCCATAACTTTGGCCAGCCATCTGGGCCGAGCCCTGGCGCTCCTGACCGCCGCCGTCATTGGGTCTGCGATGCTACTTCGCTTATTGGGCGGTCCAGACCGCATTGCTCAGGAGGAAGCCCTTCTGGTCGCTATCAATCTGCTGGTTCCCGGCACAGGTGCCAGTCCGCCGTCGCCTCCCTTGCCGGTGGTTACGAGTGCTCTCTCGCTGTTGGGCTGGTTCCTATTCAGTTTGTGGCTATCCCCACTGGGCCAGCTCTTCGTGAAGTGGAGAGACCATATTGCCAACGAGATTGCAACCTGGACTCCGGTGCTCAAGGAGCTTGTCCGGATGGTCGTTCAAAGTCGAAGTCACGCACTTCAAGGTCGTCAGCTGTTGCAGCAGCGATACCACACGTCTAAACGAGGAGTCGAGTGCTCCTCGTGAGAGGCAGGGATATTGTGCGAGAACAATGGTAGCTCGCCTTTCCGCAACGAAGCCGTCAAATGTTATGAACGCCACCACCCGCCAGAGCACCGTCTTTGGCACAGCCCGCCCGACCAGCGGTCTCACGCTTGCCGAGATGCGGGACAGACAGGCTCTGACGAGCTCAAGCTTTTCCGCGCTTGTACCGACTGCGCGCGCTACGGCATCGTGATCATAACGCGGTGCTCTCCATAATGCCGGCCCGCAGGCGTTCAAAGGGGCATCACCGTAGGTAGTGTGCCCCGGCGTTTCACAGGAAACGGCACAGCTCTTGCGCCCCAACTGCCTGAGGATCACTACGACTGCTGTTGGGGCAAGGGCAAGCGACTGTTCGGCGGACGCGCCATCCCCGCGGGCCTGAAGCTGACGCAGTCGCGCCGCCTCGTCCAGCGGTGTGGTAATCAGCCGCTACGAACGTGCCGGCGAGGTCGAGACCGGTTCGTTCGCACTGGAGCAGCCGAGCGAGGCGGAGCTCGAACGTCGCCGGCAGCAACGGAGCTGAGGCGGCGCCGTCTGCCGGCCGCTTTTAGCCCCTGGGCCCGCCAGCGCCGGAATCAGCCACAGGAAGCCCCACGGGATGGCGGTCTTGACGATCCTCGGCGCCATTGTCGCCGCCGAACGACCGCAGCCAGTCGATCAACCCGCACAGCGAGCCTGATGGCGATGGCCGCGTGTTGATTTCGCCTCTCCCGGATCGACGTTCAGAATAGAGGCCGATGGCCAGGCGGCCCCGCAAGCTGACCTGGACCGACCGGCCAACAAGGAGCTAAATAGCCATGCGCTACATGATGTTCATCAAACATACCGAGGATTACCGGAACGGCGACGCCCCTGCCAGCCTCTACGAGGAGATGGGCAAGTTCATCGAGGAAGCCACGCAGAGCGGCAATTTCGTCGCCGGCGCCGGGCTCCAGCCCTCGTCTGCCGGGGCTCGTGCGAAGCTCAAGGGCGGCAAGATCACCCTGACGGACGGGCCCTTTACCGAGTCCAAGGAGATTGTCGGCGGCTACGCAATCATGGACGCGAAGTCGCGCGAAGAGGCGCTCGCGTTGGCGCGGCGCTTCATGGAGCTGCACCTGAAGCACTGGCCGGCGTTCGAGGGTGAGTGCGAAGTGCGCACGCTCGAAGAGGAGGCGCAGCCGGCATCCTGACGGTCTCTAGTGAAGCCGGCCGCCTGGTGCTCGGCGGGTGCGCGGGTGTTGGCGTACACCGACGTGAGACGCGGCGGCCGTTTCATACGGCAACCAGCCGTACCGGACCAAGCACGTCCGAGGTTAAAATCCTCCCATATTTCTGGAGGTGCCCATGCGTCGGACGCTGATACTCGTTCTTCTGCTCCTCTCCGGGGCTGTCCTATCCGCCCAAACAAAGAAAATCCTGGTGCTGGACCAGTCCGACAGAGTTCTGGCAGAGTGGCGATCCGCTTCCGACCAGGTGGAGATCGTCCCGGTTTCAGAAGACACCGTGATGGACGAGATCGCGGATGCCGATGCGTTTATCGGGAGTATCAGGCCCGAGTGGGTGCGGGCCGGCAAGAACCTGAAGTGGGTCCAAACATACAGCGCTGGTGTCGAACGCCTCTTGCATCTGTCCGGCTCGAATGATCTGCGCGATAGCGATATCGTCCTGACGAACAACCAGATCGTGCAGGGCCCCGAGATTGCCGACCACGCAATGGCCATGCTGCTGGCCTTGACGCGCGAGATTCCGAGATGGCTGGATCAAAAGGCACATGAAGTCTGGGACGGGAAATCGAATACGCTGATTGAGCTCAATACGAAGACCGCCGTCATTGTTGGTGTTGGAGGCATCGGCACGCAGATTGCCATTCGTGCGTGGGCTCACGGCATGCGCGTCGTTGGCGTCGATCCGGAAGATATTCCCATGACGCCGTTCATCGAACGGATTGTGAAGCCAGACCAACTGGACGAGGTGATCGGCGAGGCAGACGTGCTGTTCGTGGCCGCGCCGCACACACAGAAAAGCCGCCAGATGATCGGCCGTGCCCAATTCGAGCGCATGAAGCAGGGCTCATATTTCATCGCGGTGAGCCGCGGGGCCCTCTATGACCTGGATGCGCTCGCCACATCGCTCGAGAGCGAGAAGCTTGCTGGGGCAGGCGTCGACGTGACCGATCCTGAGCCGCTCCCTGCAGGCCATCCATTGTGGAAGCTTGACAACGTGATTATCACGCCGCACATTGCCGGCCGCTCGGATCTGGATCGCGGGCGTATGTCCGATACGGTCAAGGCGAACATTCGGCGCTTTGCCGAGGGCTTGCCGCTGATTAATGTCGTCGACAAACGGAAGGGATACTAGTGGACGACAAGCTGGGGGGACAATGCGCAGGTCAGTCGTTCACACTCGTTGCGACCTGCAGTCGCTTTGCGTGGGACTTCAGTATGTCGTACGCCAGGAGCGGGAGTCCTTTGGCGTATCGCGCTCGGCGGTCTGGCTGCATGACAAAGAGATAGAGCCACTCGAATCCGCATCGCCTGAGAAACCGCGGCGGATTGGGGCGGTGTCCGGCAATCAGGTCAAACAATCCGCCGACACAGAGAATCGTCGCGTGGGAGACCACGCGTCGTATTTCGAAGGCCAGCGCTTCTTGTTTGGGTTGCCCCAAGCCAAGAATGATCAGGTCTGGCG
>JBOGIN010000616.1:0-5047 GCA_050742275.1 Vicinamibacteraceae bacterium | reverse complement strand
TATTTCATGTCCGTTAGTAACGGACAATGCCTCAAGGCGGACGACCTGCTTGACCGCCAGTGCGTCGCGTCCGTCGGAGTTCGGTAACCTGAGCCCATCCGACCTTGCAATCGACGGCCCGCTGATGAACCCGAGGCGGGCGTCCGCTTCGGCTTCTTCATCTTCGGCTTCTTCATCTTGACAGCCTAAATGAACTGTGCCAGTATCCGTGTCATCTTGTTCCCCTAAGGGAGTGCTGTGGACACGCTGGACGTTCCCCAAGGCACGCTGGATCTGATGATCCTCACGATGTTCTCCCGCGAGCCGATGCACGGCTATGGGATCTCGCAGCGGCTGACGGCGCTCAGTCGCGACGAGTTCCACGTCAACCCGGGATCGCTGTTCCCCTCGCTGTACCGTCTGGAGCAGGACGGGAAGCTCAAGGCCGAATGGCGGCCCACCGAGAACAATCGGCGCGCCAAGTACTACCGACTCACTGCGTTCGGCCGCCGACAGCGTGAACGGCATCGCGAGCCCTGGAACCGCATCTCGTTCGCCGTCAGAAGTGTTCTGGAGGGTGCATGACGCTCCTCCATCGCCTCCGGTCCGTCCTGCGCTGGCTCGTGCGTCGGGACCGAGCGGAGCAGGATCTCAACGACGAACTGCAAGCCTTCATCGACATGGCGCCGCGGACAGGATGCGGGACGGTGCGTCGGCAGCCGCGGCACGGCGCCTCGCCGTACTTCATCTCGGCGGCGTGGAACAGGCAAGGGAACGTGTCCGATCTGGTCGTCATGGCGCCTGGCTTGACGACGTCGGAAGAGACGTGCGGTATGGCCTTCGGATGTGCGCCCGGAGTCCGGGCTTCTCCGCCGTCGTCATCATGACGCTCGCGCTCGGCATCGGTGCCAACACGGCGATCTTCTCGTTGGCCGACGCCGTGGTTCTGCGGCCGCTCCCCGTCAGCAATCCGGAAGAACTTGTCCTGCTGCGCAAGCGAGGCACAAGCGGGGACATCTTCCCGTTCACGTCTGGTGCGGCCGCGCATCTCGCCGACAGCGGCGGCATCTTGTCCGGCCTCGCTGCATTTCGTCCGGGTCCGGGCCCGAACACACACGTGAGTGTGAACGGCGAGACTGACCTCGCGCTCGTGCAGTCCGTGTCGGGCAATTATCATGCGGTACTCGGCATTAACGCCGTTATCGGGAGGACGCTGACCGAACAGGATCGCGCACCGGTTGCAGTGATCAGCTATCGCTATTGGCAGCGGCGATTCAACGGTGACCCGAACGCCCTGGGGCGTGCCCTCGAGATGCAAGGGCGTTCGTTTACGATCGTGGGCGTAACGCCGTCCGAGTTCTTCGGGACGCAACCGGGCCGCCACATCGACGTGACGACGCCGCTTGTTGCCCAGACGATGATGCATCCGCCGGATGCACGATGGCTCTATCTGGTGGGGCGATTGGTCCCTGGTGTGTCTCGTGAGCAAGCGCGGGCGGCACTGAACGTGCGCTGGGTGCAGCTCGCGGACGCAACTTCACGTAGCGGCGTTTCTGTGACGCTCGAGATTGATCCCGGCGCGCAAGGACTGAACGAGCTCCGCCGTGAGTTCTCGTTGCCGCTTCAGATTCTGACTGTCGTCATGGGCATGGTGCTGCTGATCGCCTGCGCCAATCTCGCTGGCCTCTTGATTCTGCGGTCGAGCACGAGGCACCAAGAGATTGTGGTCAGGCTGTCCCTGGGAGCCGTGCGGGCGCGTATCGTGCGCCAGCTGCTAACAGAGAGTACGCTCCTCGCTGTCGCGGGCGGCGCGGCGGGATTGGTGCTCGCGCATTGGAGCTCCAGCCTGCTCCTCACCATGATGTCGCGCGGGAGAGAAGCGATCGCGCTCGATGTGGGACTGAATGCACACAGCCTTCTGTTTGCGGCGGCGGTCACGATGGTCGTGGCCATGCTATTCGGGCTACTTCCCGCTATGGGCGCGAGCCGGACCGACGTGCAACCACAGTTGAAACTGAGCCTCTCTGGCGCCGAGAGCACGCGGAACGCGTGGGGGCGTACGATGTTATCTGTACAGATCGCGATCCTCGTTGTCCTGCTCACAACGGCCGGTCTGTTCGTTCGAACCTTGCAGAAGCTGCGTTCCGTGGACACCGGTTTCCGTCGGGACCAGGTACTCGTGGTGAACGTTTCGACCGGCCCCGCGTATCGCGGCCCCGCTAGGCGTGCGCTCTACGAGGAGCTCTATTCACGGTTTAGCGGATTGCCCGGCGTGCGGTCGGTCAGCATGTCCATGGACACGCCAGGCGCCGAGCTGTCCGTGGCCGCCGGGATTACCATCGCCAGCCGTCCAGCGGATCCCGAGGACGCACCGCCCGTCTGGCACAACTTTGTGGGCCCGCGCTTCTTCGAGACCCTGGGGATACCGGTGTTGTCGGGGCGTGATTTCGAGCTCAGCGACGATGAGCGCGCGCCTCGGCGCGTCGTTGTCAGTAAGAGTGTGGCACGACGCTACTTTCGGGGTGAGGATCCGCTTGGGCGACAGATCGTTCTAGCAGCCCCTACGGAGCCGGAACGGCGTCGATCATCGGCGTCGTGAAGGACGTGCGTTACGCCGGCCTGCGTACTGACGCTCCCCTGATGATCTACCGCGCCTTTAGACAGGAAGTCAGCGCACCGACAGGCACGTTTCTGATCCAGACGTCAGCCAGTGCTGAGGCCCTGACGCCTTTCTTACGCGCTGAAGTTCAGGCAATAGCGCCCGCGCTCCCGCCGCCATCGGTTGTCAGCCTGGACGATCGGATGGCCGCCGTACTCATCAACGAGCGCATGTTGGCGACGCTGTCCAGTGCCGTCGGCCTGATTGCGGCGATACTCGCCGCAATCGGCATTTACAGCATGGTCGCCATGAAGGTGGCCCGGCGTCAGCGCGAGATCGGCATCCGAATCGCATTGGGAGCCTTGCCCGGCCACGTCGCACGGATGGTTATCAGCGAAGCCTTCTGGATCGTCGCCGGCGGGCTCGCCATCGGGATTCCCGCGGCACTCGCGGCCGCATTGGCTGCGCGCGGCATTCTCACCGGGGTCCTGTTCGAACTGTCGCCGACGGACCCTCTCATCTTGTGGACCTCGACGCTCGCCATTTTCTCAGTCGCGGCGCTCGCGGCATATGTCCCGACACGACGCGCGGCTCGAATCGATCCCGTCGCGGCGATCAAGTATGAATAGAGGTCCAGTCGTCAACCAACAACTAACACCGCTGGTGTCTCCGGACGATTTGCCCTTGGCAGCCCTGCGCCAGGGTTGAACTGTGATGCTGGTCGATGAAGTGATTGGCCGCAACCCTACTGCGCCGAGCCGCGCCCCGTTCGAGCACCGCCGCCGGCCGTGGGGCTTAGTCTCGTTCGCGGTCGCAGGTGTTCCGCAGGGTGCATGACATTCCTGCATCGCCTGGCGTCCATCGCGCGTTGGATAGTCCATCGCAACCGTACTGAGCGCGACCTGAACGACGAGCTGCAAGCCTTTGTCGACATGGCTGCCGCCGATAGGGTGCGCGACGGTGTTGCGGCGGACGAGGCACGCCGCCAGGCCGTCCTCCAGCTCGGGGGAGTGGAGCAGACCAAGGAACGTGTCCGGTCTGCTCGTCGTGGCGCCTGGCTCGACGAAATCGTCCAGGACGTCCGCTACGCTGTCCGCACGCTCCGCAAAAGTCCGGGATTCACTATCGTCGCCGTGCTGACCCTCGCCCTTGGGATCGGTGCGAACACAGCGGTCTTTTCTGTGGTGCACGCCGTCATTCTGCAGCCGCTCGGTTATCGGCAGCCACAGGAGCTCAGGTTTCTGACCACCGACGGGGAGGGTGAGGTGTCGCCGCCCGAATACGTGGAACTGACGGGAATCAGTCAGTCCTTTTCGGTCATTGGCGCATTCGTGATCGGCGAGGTGAATCTCTCGGCACGCGATCGACCACGCCGTGTGACGCGTGCGACCGTCAATGCCGAGCTGCTCGAGGCGCTCGCGGTTCCGCCCGAGCGCGGCCGGTGGTTCCGCCGCGAGGAGACGCGCGCCGGCGGTCCGGCGCCCGTCATCCTGTCACACGGGCTGTGGCGGTCGGTGTTCAGTGCGCGCGACGACCTGCTCGGCCGCACGATCGAGATCGACGGCGTCAGGCGTGAGGTGATCGGCATTATGCCGCCCGGCTTCGACCTCATGGACCAGCGTGTCGAGTTGTGGCTGCCGCTTCAGCTCGATCTCGAGGCTCTGCGTCCATTTCGATCGAGTCACTTTCTGTCGGTATTGGGCCGTTTGAAGAACGGTGTCACCCCGGAACAGGCCGAGGCGGAGCTGGCATCGCTCGTCGCGAGCTGGGGTGAGCGCACTGGTGCAAGCGGCCATGTCTTTAGGCCCGGCGAACACGTCATGCAGATGGAGCCGGTGCTGGACGAGATCGTCGGTTCAGCGCGGCGCAGTTGGTGGCTGCTGCAGGCGGCCGTGGGGGTGGTGTTGCTCATCGCCTGCGTCAATCTCGCCAACCTTCTGATGGTTCGCGCCGAGGTTCGTCGTCGCGAGATCGCCGTTCGCACGGCGATCGGTGCGGGCCGACGGCGACTGCTCGCTCAATTCGTCGCCGAAGGACTCGTGCTTTCAATGCTTGGGGGCGCGCTTGGCCTCGTCATCACCTGGGCCAGTGTGCGCGCGTTGACGGTCGCGTATCCGGACAGTGTGCCTCGCATCGCCGACATCACGATCGATCCGGCGGTGCTTGGCATTACGTTGCTCGTCTCCATTACGACCGGCGTGGTCTTCGGTCTGGCGCCGTTGCGGCATCTGCCCGAAGGCGTTGCCGGCCCTCTGCTGAACGACCCGACACGCGGCACGATCGGCACCCGGCCGTGGGTGGGCCGCGCACTTGTCGCCGGTGAGGTGGCGCTCGCGGTGGTACTGGTGGCGGGTGCGGGGCTGATGGTACGGACGGTCGTGAACCTGATGACGGTCGATGCCGGATTCGAGCGTTCCCGCCTCGTGACGTTCGGGGTGGCGCTTCCGGCTGCGACCTACGGGACGTTCG
>JBOGIN010000615.1:0-3349 GCA_050742275.1 Vicinamibacteraceae bacterium | reverse complement strand
CCTCGATCGTGGCCTCCTCCAACGGCGGCGTCAAGGA
The DNA here is from genome assembly GCA_050742275.1 of Vicinamibacteraceae bacterium. GTDB lineage: Bacteria > Acidobacteriota > Vicinamibacteria > Vicinamibacterales > Vicinamibacteraceae > WHTT01. The sequence continues at coordinate 3,312 of JBOGIN010000615.1, read as the reverse complement.
TGCGAGTCTCATGCCCGGGATTTTCCCCTCGTGCTTTGCCTCGGCGAACGCGGCTGGTTATCGTCGCGCTGCTCTGGGTCGTGGCGGCCTGGCTGATTGGCGCGATCCTCCTGAATCCGACCAAACAGGCAGACTTCCGCATCTACTACCGGGCGGCCACGGAATTCGCCCAGGGCCTGGACCCCTACGTGATCGAGGCGCGCACCGGGTATCCGTTCGTCTACCCGCCTCTCACGCTGCACGCGTTCCGCGCGCTCACGGCGCTGCCGGTGGAGGCGGCACAGGTCGTGTGGCTCGGGCTGAAGCTCGTCGGCCTCGCGGCGTTCTTCTATGCGTGTAGCCGGGCGTTCACGCCGCTCTCGGCCCTCGCGCCCGCGACCATCGTCTACTTCGGGCTCGGCTACAACCAAGCAATCCTTCTCGAGCTCCGGTCTGGCAACGCCGCCCTCCTCGAACAGGCGCTGGTGCTCGTCGGACTCGCCTTCCTCGTTGTCGGGCGGACACCTCTGTTCGTGGGCGCGCTGGCGCTCGCGGGCGCCCTGAAGCTCACACCGTGGCTGCTCTTGATCCTCCCCGTTGCGGTCGGTGCGGCGCGAGGATGGCGCTGGGTCGGGCTTGGCGCGGCGCTCGTCGGCGCCTACGCCGCGCTCAACGGGATCCTGTATCCCAAGCTCGTTGCATCCTTCCTCACGACGACGGCATCGCTGGATGACCGCGGGTATCTCAACCCGTCGAGCTTCGCGTTCATTCGCGATGTCCTCGGCTGGCTCGCCGGCACCGACCATTCAGCACAAAACCAGCTCGCGACCCTCCTCTACATCGTCATGGTAATGCTCATCCTCGTCGTGAGCGCCGCAGCGGTCATCCGCTATCGGCGGCTGGCCGATCCACCAGACGCACGGCTCGTCGTTCTCTTCGCCTGCGTGGTATACGGCTTGATTCTGCCCAGGTTCAAGAACTACTCCTACGTGCTCCTCCTCGTCCCTGCGCTCTATGTGATCCGATTGAAGCTGATGAGGCGGGAGCTGCCTTATCCCGCCCTGTTCGTGTTCTTCTCCGTCCTCGGCTACGGTCCGCTGTTCGGGAATTTCCTGGCGTGGGTGGCCTACCTTGGCGAGCTCACACGACCAATCTCGAAGCCCATTGCTGACCGGGGTTAGAATCCAGATTAGCAGCCAAGGAGAAATGAGCATGCACAAGGAAACGCGCTGCGTCCACAGCGGCGCCTATCGCGACGAGAAGACGAGAGGCGTCAACACGCCAATCTTCACCTCCTCATCGTTCGAATACATGGACCGGGAGGAGACGCTCTATCCGCGTTACTTCAATACACCGAACCAGACCGCCGTCGAACAGAAGATGTGCGCCCTGGAAGGCGCCGAGGATGCCGTCTTGTTCAGCTCCGGCATGGCGGCGATCAGCACGACGCTCTTGGCCTTCGCGGGCTCCGGCGATCACGTGGTCCTCCTCGACGAGTTGTATGGCGGGACCCACGCCTTCGTCAGCGACAGCTTCGATCGTCTCGGCATTGGCTATTCGTTCGTGTCGACAACGGTCGAGGCAATCGCACGGGCGTTGACGCCAACAACCAAGGCGATTGTGATGGAGTCGCCGACCAATCCTCTCTTGAGGGTCATTGACATTCGGGCGGTGGCAGATCTCGCGCGGCCCCGGGGTGTTACAACCATCTTCGACAATACGTTTGCGACGCCCATCAACCAGAATCCCCTGGCGCTAGGCATGGACGTGGTGGTCCACAGCGGCACGAAGTACATGGGCGGTCACAGCGATCTGTGTTGTGGCATGGCACTGGCCTCTCGTGAACGGGCGTGCCGGATTCGAGCCATGGCACGCTATTTGGGCGGAAGCCTCAATGCGATGACGGGTTATCTCCTCGAACGGAGCTTGAAGACACTGGCCTTGCGGGTCGAGCGCCAGTCACAGAACGCCGCGCGCATTGCGACGTTTCTCGACGCGCAGCCCCAGGTTCGCCGAGTCAACTACCCCGGCCTGCCCACGTGTGAAGGGCATGAGGTTGCCGCGGCGCAGATGAAGCAGTTTGGCGGCATGCTTTCTTTCGAGCTCCAAGCAGAAGCCGCCACTCCGGATCGGTTCCTGCGCCGCCTCCAATTGATCACGCCGGCGGTCAGTCTGGGCGGTGTGGAAAGCCTCATCTCGTCCCCCAGGGCCACCTCGCACGCGAAGCTCTCGGCGGAAGAGCGGCAACGGATCGGCATCTCCGATACGCTGCTGCGGCTCTCGGTTGGCATCGAGCACCTGGACGACCTGATCGCTGACCTGGATCACGCGTTGAAGGTGGCATGACCCCTGGGTCATGCGCCAGCATTTCCGCTGAAGACGACACAACTCTTGCTCCCAACTCGCCGCGCGGCCAGTTAGCTCCAGAATTCACTTGTGTTGACAAGTGAATTCTGGGATTAGGGTCTGCCCGTGGTGTCCTCGACGCGTGTGTGGCGTTCGCGGCGGCGCTTCGTCGTGATCCTAGATTGATGGACGACGCCGATGAGCGCGGTCGAGCGTGTCTCGGCGTTTCGTGTCTGTCCCCACCGGCGAGCAGACCGTGTGGTGAACAAGGGCGATGACCGCCTTTCTTGAAAGGAATGGACAGCATGAACTACAAGCTAGCCGCAATCGCGTTGGCCCTGGTCGGTCTCGGCGCTCCCCAGCCGGCATCGGCGCAGGCCGACGGCGCAACCCCGATTACCGATCCTCGAGTGCTGCGGAGCATGGGCTTTGCTCCAAACGCCGAGAACGTCTACATGGACAACGCGGTGGGTCTGGCGATCACAGCCGATCAGGAGGACGCCGTCACCGCCGAGATCACGCCTCAGGTCACACCCACGACCGGCACTGACTACAGCACGATCGCGGCGAAGGAGTTCGTCGGACGTATCGACACCACCGGTACCCAGTGGCGCTATGCGACAGGGCCGTCGGCCTCCAACTTTGAGCTCAGCCGCGTCGGCACCGAGCTGTTTGCCGAAGCGCAGTTCGAGGTGCCGACTGGCGCGACCCTGCGGTTCTTCCGGACCTGGGCGTTCGACACCAGCGCCTCCAGTATCGGGTACTTCGTGTTCGAGGTGTGCCAGCCGGGGTTCGCGGGCGGGGCTCCCGTGTTCAGCGTCATCGCCTTCACCTCGACGAGCGGTACACCTGGCAATACATCGAACGTCGTGAGTCTCAACCGGGCAGTCAACAACCGGGACTGCACGTATCTCGCGCGCGTCCGCTTCGACGCCGCCAGCACCAATCTGGCACTCCAGAAGGTCCGCTTGCAGTTCACTCGCTAGG